>JBCCZF010000060.1:0-9505 GCA_039188035.1 Bacteroidota bacterium
GCCCTGGCAGAAGCGCACGAGCTGGTTTCCCATTTTGTAATCAACTCTACGGTATCTGGTATGGAATAGAAAACGGAAGATCAAAGTTGAAACATATAGGTCTTTTTTTTGGCACCTTTAACCCGATCCATATAGGACATTTGGCTATTGCCAACCACATTGTTGAGTTTTCCGAACTGGATGAGGTTTGGTTTGTAATTACCCCGCGAAGTCCGTTTAAGCAAAAACAGACGCTATTGGAGGACCATCACCGGTATCAAATGGTCTATGAGGTGGTAAGGGACTACCCCAAATTAAAACCGAGCAAAATTGAGTTTGGTCTCCCCAGGCCCAACTATACCATAGACACCTTGGTATGGTTGATGGAAAAATATGGAAGTGGGTTTTCATTTTCTTTGCTCATGGGTGAGGACAATCTCAAAAGCTTCCATAAATGGAAGAACTACGAACAGATTCTTGCCGATCATGAAATATATGTTTATCCCAGAATTTCAGGAGGAACCGTGGAAACCGGATTCCAGGGCAATCCCAGGATTCATCGGGTAGCAGCTCCCATTATGGAAATTTCATCCACCTTTATCCGCAAAAACCACAAACTTGGAAAAAATATAAGGCCCTTGTTGCCCCAAAGTGCCTGGAAGTACATGGACGAGATGAACTTTTACAGATAATCCCGGGTATTGGGGTCGGAGAGGAGTTTTTCCGCCCAAAAGAAGGCACTTTGCAAATTGTCAAAAACGCCCATGGGCCTTTTCATAAACGCCTTTTCCAGTTGGGCTAGCATCCGTTTCCGATTGCTATGGGCCACGACGGCCAAGCCTTTGAAATTTGGAAACAATTGTACCGCGTCCTTATATCCTATGGGATCCATGGAATAGGAATTGAGGCGGTGGGAAATGTACACAAAAGGCTTTTCCGTGCCATAGATACGTTCCCCGATCTGTATCACCTCAACGGCATTTTCAAAGGTGACATGTACACCTTGCGCAATATGCTCCACGATAATGTCCTCATAAAATTGGAAACATCCAATTTCACTGAAGTGTTCTTTTAGTAATTTATTCTTAACCTGTACAATCATACGATACCCTATCCCTAAAAGAAGGTACTATTGGATGATAGGATTTGGGGATAATGAAAAACGCGTCAAACCTCTTAAGGTATTGCGTTCAAGACTTCAAACTGGCATGGGAAATTAGTAGGTGTCTTCCCTTATTTTTTTGCTACCAAGCCCAAACTGGGAATAGGTTCCTAGGTTTTTTGTGGGTGTGAAGCGCAAAAATATCCAATAATGCCTTTAAGGTAAGACATTTTTGAGGCATTTTTCCGGAAAAGGCCAAATTATAACGTTTTGTAAAGAATTTTAGGGCTGCCACAAAACTGAAGGATAAAACGTAAACAGGCTTAATAGAATCCAGAATTTAATCCTCCGGGTCAAATAGGGTAACGGAATACGTAAAGTCTTTGAATTCTTCGTTCACTTCTACGTCCTTCAGCAATACGGTATAGGAAACGTCTTCGGAAAGGGCTGTCTGGATAGTGTTGGGTACCCAGACTATAGTGCGATCTCCATAGGCATTGTCCAATTGTTCCAAGGTAAGCGGGATTGTGTTTCCGAATTCGTCTTTCATGGAAACCTGGGTATCCTCAAAGTTGGCATCCTGCAATGAGAAAGACCACCTGGGATAGACCAAATTCCGGGGTACATATCCTGATGGGGGCCAAGAAACAAATTCAGGAGTATTTTCCGGGACATCACCGGCATTGCCAAGCACCCAAATGGCATTGGCCTCAGAAGTATTGCCAATGCCAATTTCCTGTAATCGGGGCCAGAGCAACCACCTTCGGTGTCCCACGGGGCCGTTGTGTATGCCATGATCCCTCATATAGGAGTCAATGGCCCTTTCGTTATTGATCAGGGTCAATAAGGAATTTGAAGCACCTTCTTTTCCCTCTGGACTATAGCATTTCCAGGAATTTGGTGGTGCATGGTCCAAGGCATTGTTGGAATGCATCATCAAGGCGGCCTTTTGTGCCTTTTCGTTTTTGGTGGCATTCTCCATAATGGAGTTCTCGAGTCCTACCGCTTTTCTGAAGTAATCTATGCGCATTAGGATTTTAGTACGTGTAGCTTGAGGAACTGTGCCTGGATTACAGGAGGACGCATCTCCGGACCATGCGGCGTTGTCCGTAGTGGCGGAGGCCAGATAAAAATCTGTATATAACAATTGGGCCCGGGTTTTGGAACCTGTCTCGGATAAAGGCGTTTCCAACTCTTCAATGAAGTCTTCAGTTGTACTTTCCTTGCTACAGGAAATAGGGAGCAGAGTAAGGAACATAAAACACAAAAAGAACTTTTCCACGGCATTCATCGGCAAGACATTTGATCCTATTACCGTAACGTCAGGGCGTGCAAATCCTTGTGTTTTTTTCGATGAACGGTTCTCAGAAGTAAAAAAATCTTGAATTTTTTTGGGATAGGGAAAAGGGAAACCTGTCCCGTGGGCAGATGTATCCCGAAATTAGGAAGAGGTTGGATAATTACAAGGTCGTTAAACCACGGATTGCACACTTACGTGCTCATCATAGGTTTCAAGTAGATTAAGGGTGGCCGTGAGCAAATCTTTGGTTTCGGACAAGAGACTAAAGTAAAGTGCCGTATTTTTTGGGCTGGTCTCATCAGCTCGGGTCCGGGCCACCTGTTTGGCGATTTTTGCGTTTACTCGATCAAAGAATTCCTGTTTGTGTATAATAAGCCCCGTTAGCTCGGAATACGCTTTGTTCTCAAAGATATGGGTCACCTTGGTAAACATATCGGTAATGTCCATATCAATTTCCTTAAGATCCTTGATTTGATTAAACCGCAGCTTTTTGTGGTTGTTGTTTACATGCTTGTACCCCGCTTTGGAGATATACTCTAAGGATTGGGTAAGATCTTCGAGATAATTGAGCATATTGATATAAAAATTACTGGTACCCACACTGGATTCGTCCAGATTTTTGATAAAATAAAAGATGTTATCCTTTAGGACTTCTACCTCACCTTCCAGTTTGGTAATGCTCTTTTTGCTTTTCTTTAGTCTTTCCAGATCGTGCTTGGCCAACCCATCGATGCTATAGGTATATATCTTATTGGCCCGTCTCATGGTAAGGGCAATATTCTCGGCACTTTCCGCGATAAGTTCCTTTATGGTCCTACTTTCGGCCTTTTGCAACCTTTGCTCTATTTTGGTCTCCTTTACCTTTTTGGAATGGGAGATATAGTTTTTGCCGATTAGCAAAAAGGCACTGATCAAAAGAATAATAACTGCTAGAAAACCGCCCCAATGAATAATTAGTGCAATGACCGAAGCTGCGGTAAAGGCACTTATTGCGGTAAAGAACCATCCCCCTATTACGTTTAGTACCCCCGCTACCCGGTACACGGCGCTTTCTGGCCCCCAGGCCCTATCTGCCAGCGAAGATCCCATGGCCACCATAAAGGTTACGTAGGTTGTGGAAAGGGGCAGCTTCATGGAGGTGGCAATGGAAATCAAGACACTGGCCACCATTAGGTTTACGGAGGCGCGCACAAGGTCAAAGGCAGGGAGGTCGGCCGCCCTGGTCTTGGGCCTGTACACATAGGGCATTTCAAATTGTTTGTCCATGCGTTGTCTAAGGGGCAAGGGAATGGCACCGGATACATTTTCCACGGCCTTTATGGTGTATTTTACAATCTGTCGGGATAGGAAATTGGGTTGAAAGCGCTCTTCGCCCTCATCCTGCCTGGCCAGATCCACACTGGTTTTTACCACATTCTTGGCCTTTGAGGAAAACCAAAGGGTAATAACCATAATAATGCCCGAAAGCAAAAGGAGCAAGGTTGGGGTCCTGACGGCGCGGGACAAGGTCTCCATGGTAAAACTGTCCGCATTTACACCGGAGATGGACCAACTTTTAAAAGATTCCAAAGCGGCCAAGGGAACACCTATAAAATTCACGAGGTCGTTGCCCGCAAAGGCCATGGCCAAGGCAAAGGTACCAATAACAATTATGGCCGTGTAAATATTGATTTTAAACAAGGAGGTGCCCAAGAGGGAAAGTAGTGACCAAATCACAAAGTTTATCAAAAGAAAATTAAATGGATTTTCCCCTATGAGTTCCAAAATAGCCGGGTCAACAATATCCGCGCTTTTTAGACCTTTTATCAATATAAAATATATGATGGAGGTTATAGCAAAGCCCCCAAAAATAGCCGCTACCCACTTTGGTTTTTGCTCAAACTTAAATGTAATGAGCACCCGGGAAACAAACTGGACCAGTGCCCCCACGGAAAAGGCCACCACCACGGAAAGCAGAATCCCAAGAATAATCTCCGTAGCCTTTTCGGTATTGATGTAATTGGGGAGGTCCGCAAACCCGCCGCCGGAGGCATTTATTTTAATAAGGGAAATGGCCACTGCGGCCCCAAGCAGCTCAAAAACAATAGAGACCGTTGTGGATGTGGGCATCCCTAGGGTGTTGAAAAAATCCAGCAATAGGATATCCGTAATCATGACGGCCATAAAAATGATCATGATCTCGGCGAAGACAAATTCACTAGGGTTAAAAATGCCTTTTCTGGCTACTTCCATCATGCCACTTGAGGAAACGGCACCGAAGGCAATGCCCAAGCTGGCAACAATCATTATGGTCCTAAAAGAAATGGCCTTGGAACCAATGGCGGAGTTCAAAAAGTTTACCGCATCGTTGCTTACCCCTACCACCAAATCCATAATGGCGAGCGCGGCCAGAGCGATAATCATAAAGAGGTAAATATTTTCACCCATTAAAATCGAATAAGCACAAAAGTGCCATTATAATTTATGAAATAGGTTAAAAAAAGGTTATGAAAGGAGATTTGTCCGAATTTAGGGTAGGTTATTTGCGCAATCCTTGCGTGCCTTGTACCGTTTTTGGATCTGGGGTCTGGACAACACCATCAACTTCTGAAGATAGGCCTGGCATGGATTTGGCGTTTAGTCGCTCGTGTATCCGGACAGGACTATTTTTGGCCACCCTGATTTGGATTTCCCGGGTTTCATATCCAAGAAAGTCAATCGCCAAGATATAGTCGCCCTCTGGAATATTGTTGAATTCAAAGTTTCCCCTAAAATTGGTCTTGGTGCTCCATGAGGTTCCTTTTAGATGAACATCGGCGAATAGCAGGGGGTTATCCTGCATTTCCGCATCCCACACCGTACCGCTAACGGAGCCTTTTGCCTGTGCCATTCCCCAGTAGCCGAAAAGGAACACACAAATTAAGAACCATTTTTTCATTTCCTTGAATTTCGCCGCAAAGGAAACAAATAAAGATTAAGTTAAAGTTATGTAAGGGTTAAGAAGTCGATTCCCGTATGGGCCTCCATGGTAGCCAAATTCAGGGGACATAAACGCCAAAACCCGCAAAACAGCTATCTTGCGCCCATATGGAACACATGGATTGGGAATGCCTACTTTCCTTAAAAAGACAGGGGGATAAGGGCAAAAGATTGCGAAGGGAACAGGACGAGACACGCCTGGGTTTTGAGGTGGACTATGACCGTGTCATTTTTTCATCCGCTTTTAGGAGCCTTCAGGACAAGACGCAGGTAATACCCCTCTCCAAAACGGATTTTGTACATACCCGTTTAACCCACAGTCTGGAAGTCTCGGTAGTGGGCCGTAGCCTTGGCCGCCGGGCCGGGCAGAAGATTTTGGAAAGGCATCCCTATCTTGGGGAAGTGCATGGGTATACCTTCAATGATTTTGGTGCAATCGTGGCCGCGGCCGCCTTGGCGCACGACATTGGAAATCCCCCTTTTGGCCATAGTGGGGAAAAGGCCATTGGGGAATTTTTTGCCTCTGGACCTGGTAGCGCATACGCTGCCAACCTTACCGAAAAGGAATTTCAGGATCTTGTGGATTTTGAGGGGAATGCCAATGGGTTTCGACTTTTGTCGCGATCACGGAAAGGGGTTGAGGGCGGACTTCGATTGAGTTATGCCGTATTGGGCACCTTTATGAAATACCCCAAGGAATCCTTGCCCAAGCGACCTACGGAACATATTGCCGATAAGAAATTCGGTTTTTTCCAATCGGAAAAGAAGGATTTTGAACAGGTGGCACTGGATCTGAGGTTATTGCCTCGAGGTACCGGGGAGCACATTTCCTTTGCCCGGCATCCCTTGGCCTATCTCATGGAGGCTGCCGATGATATCTGTTATTCCATAATCGATTTTGAGGACGGCATCAACCTGGGGCTTATATCGGAGGATTTTGCCCTGGAATACTTAATAAACCTGGTCAAGGACGGTATCAATACCAAAAAGTACAACGCCTTAAGGCATAGGGAGGATCGGTTGAGTTATCTCCGGGCCCTAGCTATTGGAACCTTGATCGAGGATGCCATTTCCGTTTTTCTGGATAATGAAGAGGCCCTGCTCACCGGGGATTTTCAAAGTTCCCTACTTAAAAAAAGTCGGTTTAAGGCGCAAATCGATGATATTATTGCCCTGAGCGTTGCCAAGGTATACCGTTCCAAGGAAGTAGTGGAGAAAGAAATCGCGGGTTATGGCATCATCTCGGACATTCTCGGGGTGTATACGGCCGCTTTGCTGCGGAAAAAGGGGAACAAGGCTTCCAACTATGATAAATTGATTATAAGCACCTTGCCAGAGGTTTACCAGAACACGGATCTATCCCTTTATGGAATTCTTTTACAAAGCTGTTGTTACGTGGCCAGCCTTTCCGATGGGGCCGCTGTGCATATCCATGGCAAGCTTACCGGAAAAAGGCTATAGATCTACTTTTTGGGAACTACCAAAACCCAAGAGAACAAGAATTCATTCCGGTGGGTTTCCTTACTACACCTAGTAGACGCCAAAGGCGAGGCGCCGAGGGTGTTAAACAAAGTAATGTTTGGCCAAGGAATATGCCCTTACATGCACATATGGGCTAAACGGATTATCCCAATTCCAAAGGGTTTTTAGTAGAAAATATGATTTTATAAATATCGGGGAATTCCTTTTGTCTTAGGTACGGAGGGTTTAACATCTAAAAATCATATACTACCCCCACTCCGAGTAGTTGCTTAAACTGGATTCTGGGTTCTCCGGGGTCTATTACCACCCCTTGGTCGTTCACTTGTCGCTCAAAACGGACATCGTCATCATAAATTATATGGGTGCCAATGTTGGTCACTACATATTTATTTACCCTTAGGTTCATATTCAGTTCCCAATCCACGTCCACATTACCAAACTGTCTTAAATAGTCCGTGTATAGACTCAATCGGTTTTTCAGTTTCATATTCTTGTATACCTGGGTTTCCCAGACATTGGTTACAAGAAATCCAAATTCCAAAAACACGTTCCGCCCTGGGGTAATTACATTTCCGTCCATGTCCAGAACGGCCCTTCGCACACCAAAGGCACCGTTATCTGCCAAATCTTGGTCCAACACAAAGGTGGCCTTTTGGGTTACCGGGGAAATATACAGGTTAAAGCGTTGGTCTTTGGTGATGTAGGAAGTTCCCGCCCCCAAAAAAGAGTATCCCGGGGCCATGAAACGGGAAATGGGATTGTCCCTGTTCGGGTATCGGTACCCGTTGGAAAACTGGGTATTAAAATTGGCTTTTACGGAGTAGTACCAATTGCTTATGGTATCTCTTTGATAGCCAAAGGTAGAGGTGATTCGGATAAGGTCTTCTGTTTTTCTTACGCTTTGGCCCTCCTGGAAGTTGATCCCATACCTCAATCGGAGCTCATTGTCCCATTGGAGGTATCTAAATTTATAATTCCGTTGAAAACTGGCATTCCCCAGGGCGGATACGGAGTTATTGCCTCCCGCATTCCAGTTTACAAAGGCTACCTCATTGAGATTTAGCCCTAAATTGTTGATGCGTGTCCAAAAGGAGGGAATCTTAAAACGATAGGGTTTTTCCGTGAGGGGTTTTGTACGTTTAAATGAAATTGCCGTATTTGCAAGGTTTACCCCCCTGGGAATGTATTTGATTTTCTCCTGGAAACGCCGGACCACTATGGTTTCCACAATGGTAGTATCCCGCACCATATCAAAAATGTTGTCCAGAATAACTTCGGGTATGCTATCCACGGTCATTGGAGGTACCCCGCTCCTAAACCGATTCATGATACTATCCGTGACAATGACCGGAATGCGATCAAGAATAACTTCCGGGATACTGTCCATGACTATATTGGGAAATTTTTCCCGGAACATGGATAGGATTTCTTCGGTTACTTGGGCAGGAACGCTATCCGTATACCGCGGTTTGGGAGCGGGTTCTTGTGCCTGCACGGGCAAAATAAAAAAGAGTAGGAGGGGGAACCATACCAAGTAGAGATTAATTCTGTTCCTGAACATCAAGGATTTTTTTTAAACGGTTTCTTAGTGCGGTAGTGTCTATTCTTGCAATTTCGTATAATTGTTCCTGGGTGCCGTGTTCTAGGAACACGTCATCAATGGCCAATATTTCTATGGATCCTGTATAGCCCATTTCTTGGGCTGCCTCTAAAACGGCACTTCCAAAACCACCTGCTTTGCAACCATTCTCCAATGTGATGATATGGGAATGCCTATTAAAGATCAATTGCAGTGTATGGGTATCCAATGGCTTTAGGAAGCGCATATCATAGTGGCCTATTTTGTGGCTCTGGTCAATGGCATCAATAACCTTGCCAACCCCATTTCCCAAGGTACCCAGGGAAAGTACGGCAATCTGCGATCCTTTTCGCAGTTCACGGGACTGCCCCAGGGGAATTTCAACCATGGGACGCCTCCATTGCATGGGAGTCCCTGATCCACGGGGATAGCGTATGGCCACAGGCCCCATTGGTCGCTTTTGTACGGTGTACATTATGTTTCGGAGTTCCATACCGTCCATGGGCGCAAAAATAATGAGGTTGGGAATGCATCGCAAATAAGCCAGGTCAAAAACACCATGGTGTGTTGCCCCGTCCTGGCCTACGACGCCGGCACGATCCAAGCAAAGGATTACAGGCAGGTTTTGAAGGGCCACATCGTGGATAATCTGATCATAGGCCCGTTGCAGAAACGTTGAGTATATGGCACAAAAGGGAATAAGTCCTTCTGCTGCCATTCCGGCCGCCAGGGTCACCGCATGTTGTTCCGCAATGCCCACGTCAAAAGCCCTTTCCGGTATTTCGTCCATCATCTGTTTTAGGGAACTTCCCGTGGGCATAGCCGGTGTAATGCCCACGATTTTTGGGTTTTTCCTGGCCAGTTCCAATAAGGTAAGCCCAAAAATATCTTGATATTTAGGGGGCGTCCGACAACCGGAGCGGCGTCCTCGGTGGACTCTTCGGTGGCGGGGGCTTCGCCTGGGTCGGCCGGCCCGTCTGAACCCTGAGGCTCGACTTCCGACGGCGCGTCGTCGTCGGATTCCAATTGGTGCGAAGGCTGCGGAAGGTGGCGCGCGATAGAGACGAACCCGAAGGTGCGGGCGAGTTCTTGGGCACGGTTAGCC
>JBCCZF010000061.1:0-9442 GCA_039188035.1 Bacteroidota bacterium
GAATAGATTCCGGGCAGCCTAAGATTTGGGTTCGCTGATGACATTTAAGTACCTCCCCATCCAATAGGGCAACAACCAAATATCCCCGGCAGAATGTTCCTCCCTACCATCTTTTCCTACTCTATCCAACCGGAAGGTATTGGCATTATGGCGTTCAATAGGACGTTCGTCAGGGGGCAGTACGGTTTCCGTGGTCTGATTCCTAAAATTAGGGGAAATCAAGGTAATATCCTTCCGGTGACTGTTTTTAATATCCCAACTGATGAGATCCATGGGATATTCCCTGAGGTACCAGGCCGCTTCCTCCAGATCAAAGTCCGGAGTTCCGGTCATGGCGGTCATAATGTTCCATGCCCCTTCTTTTTCGGGCCGTTCCATCTCCCAATGATCGATTATAGCGGCCTTGTATTTCGCTTTTAAACTGTCGTTGAAGGCGTAATTGTATAGTCCCCAATACCCCACAAAGTACATTTCATCATCCGAATGGTTCCAGGATTCGGACAACATTTTGCTCCAGTCATCGGCATCATCCGGAGCCGGGCCAATGTCCTTCATAGGCCTCATTAGGCTTTCAAAATATCCGTGATTGTCCATCAAATCAAATGCCTTATCCTTATACTTTTCCTTTCCGGTAAAATGATAGGCCGTTTGCAACATCCCAATGATGTTGGAAGCATTAAGTTTACGATCGCCCACCATTTTGGGCCGGGCATTCACGTACTTGGGATTCCAGCGGCCCCAGGTAGTGGGTTTGCCATCAAAGTCCACCAAATACAAATCGTTCTTGACCACATGCGCCATTAAGGTGTCAATAAGTACAATGGCCCGATCTTTAAGATCGTTGTCCATAAGTTCGGCCATTACGCCATAAGCGAAAATATGGCCAATGGCCTCATCGCTACTTGTTGTAGCTTTCCAGTCCCATTCGGGGTCATCCGTATGCTGCCAGCGATGGGGATCTTTCAACCCCTCAATATAACCACTGCGCTCAAAGGAGCGGGAGGGAAAACCAGGTACGGGATTTATGCTGAACAAACGCTCCATGGCATCCATGGATTCCCTACAGTTCCGAAGGGCTTCCTCCGATCCGGTAGCGGCATACCGAAAGACTTCCCCGGCAAGGTACATGGTGGTCCAAAGGCCATCATTATCCGCGTCGGACAGTCTTCCAGAGTTGATGTTTCCATGATCCAGATCGGTCAAAGTGGCATTGAATCCCAAACGAATGTGTCTATTTCTCACTTGTTTTTCAAAAAACCGGGCCTTATCAAAAAGGGTCATTTTTTTAAATACGATCCGGCCAAGTCCGGCATCGGTCAATACCAAAACGGAACCATCGGTTCCCTTGGAAATCTGCCGAATGGTATTCCCAGGAAGCCATCGTTTGCCGTAATAATAATCGAATGTCCCATTCCTCCGCAACCGAAAGGCACCTTGGGGCGACCCAAACCACAATTCGCCATCAATGGTTTCCAAGGCCGTAATGTGGGGAACGGGCAATCGGGTATTCAAGTCCCCTAGCCTTTGCCCGGATTTTGCATCCACAGAGAAATAGCCCGAAGTTGTGCCAATAATCAATTGGTCATCCAAAATAGTAAAGGCGGTAAAGTCCGCACCTTGGAGCACCGTTTTAAGTTGACTCGTATGAATGTCAAAGCTAGAAACGGTTTTTTCGCCCAAAACCCAGAATTTACCATTAGTCCCATCAAAACGGATATCCTGTACGCTATCCCCATCCAATTGTCCTTGCCAGGGTGCCTTGGTCTTGGACAGAAACTCCAACGAGGTTCCATCGCTGATCAAAAACAGAAAATCATCCCCGGCAGCGATACTATTCGCCTTGGGCAAACGATGCTCAAGATACAAACTCCCGGCCCAGGCGTTGCTTAGCACGGCTTTATCGTCCAGATAAACAAATTGATCTTTGTAAACGGTCATTCCAGCAATGGCCTTATCTCCTAAGGGGCGGTACGTTTTATCTTTAATGAACGAACCCGGATACAGGAATTGTCCTTCATGGGTGCGTAAAAGCCCTGTTGATGCGAACAGCTGAATTACACCATTTCGATCCATATAGGCCTTTATTAGGGTGCCATCCTGCTTTTGTTTCGTATACTTAACGGCATAATCCTGCACGTAGGGCACATCTTCATAAACAGGCATTGTAACAACTGCATGCGACTGCTCTTTGGGCGACTTGGAACATTGCGTCAGCATCAACAAAAATGTACAAAACGATAGGAAATAATGTTTTCTCATTTAAAGGGATTAAAGTGATTTTTCCAAAACAAATAAACCGCTTTGCCCCTTGAAAAACTTCCGATATGTTGGACAATTTACATTGAATCTTGATCGCCCTATTTTGAAAGGTCGATGTTTTTCGCTCTAGGGGTAGCATCGTTGAAACGTAGGTGTGGAACGCCTCTTGGGTTCATAGTCCCACGGCGGCCTTTTGGATAAGAATGCAAAGATTTAATGCAAATACAACACGATACCGGAAAACAAAACACCGGTCTAGGCGTATCTTTGGTAGCGTTCCATAAACAAACAGTAAACCCTTAACGGGAGTTTTTTAGCTAGTACGAATATTGCTACAACATGAAATATTGAAAATTAATCATAACCATTGATCAAGTTTTACCTTTATGAACAGTGTTGTTCTTGATGGATACACCCTAAATCCGGGGGATTTGAGTTGGGAGGGGCTGAAAAAGTTCGGCTCGTTAACCGTGTACGACCGTACCGCCAATTCCGATAAAGACATTTTGGAGGCCATCGGCCCTGCCGAGGCGGTCTTTACCAACAAAGTCCCTTTAGGCGAGGCCGTCCTTCGGCGGGCACCTGCCTTAAAATATATTGGGGTTTTGGCCACCGGATTTAATATTGTTGATGTAGCGGTAGCCAAGGATTTGGGCATTACCGTTACCAATGTGCCGGATTACAGTACACTTTCGGTGGCCCAGATGACCTTTGCCCTTGTTTTGGAAATGTGCCACCATGTGGGTGCGCATGATCAAGCGGTTAAATTGGGCCGGTGGTCCAGCAACCCCGATTTTTCCTTTTGGGACTTTCCCTTGATCGAACTGGCGGGTAAGACCATGGGCATTATCGGGTTTGGACGGATCGGACAGGCTACGGCCAAACTGGCCAATGCCTTTGGCATGCAGGTATTGGCCCATGCCCGGAATCCAAGACCGGAGTTGGAACATGAACAGTGTAGGTATACTGATCTGGATGGGCTTTTTAAACAATCGGACATTATCAGTCTGCATTGCCCTTTAACCCCGGAAACGGAAGGAATTATCAACAACGGAAATATCGCTAAGATGAAGGACGGTGCCATGGTAATCAATACTGCCCGAGGGCCCTTGGTAGTAGAGGAGGATCTGAAACGTGCCCTGGACACCGGGAAATTGGCAGGGGCCGCCCTTGATGTAGCCTCAACAGAACCCATTGACCCCAACAACCCCTTGTTAACGGCCAAGAACTGCATCCTAACCCCACATATTGCCTGGGCGCCCAAAGAAGCCCGAACAAGGCTTATGAACACGGTGGTGGGGAATTTTCAGGCCTATTTGGACGGTAACCCGATCAATGTGGTGAATCTTTGACTTTTTTGAATCGATTCCTGTGAAAAAGACCATGTCCCTTTCCGAGAAATTGCACAACGGCGAAAACGTTTACGGCACCTGCATCGTGTCCAATTCGCCCATTTGGCCCAAGGCTGTGCAGGGTGCTGGACTTGATTTTGTTTTCATCGATACCGAGCATCTTCCCATAGACAGAACCGAACTGACGATGATGTGCCAAGTTTACGGAACCATGGGGCTCTCCCCCATCGTTCGTATTCCCTACCCGGATGCCCATTTGGCGGGTATGGCCCGGGATGCGGGGGCAGTAGGGGTACTGGCCCCTTATATTGAAAAGGTAGCGGAAGTGGAGCAACTGGTGGGTGCGGTTAAGCTACGTCCGTTAAAGGGGCAGCGCTTGGCCCAGGTGTTGGCGGGAAAGGAAATCCTAGAACCTGAATTGACGGCCTATTTGAACACGTATAACCAAAACAGCCTTTGTCTGATCAATATTGAAAGTCGGGTTGCCTTAGATCAGCTCGATGTCTTATTGGACGTACCAGGGTTGGATGCGGTAATCGTTGGGCCCCATGATCTTTCGATCAATATGGGGTTTCCCGAGCACTATGAACATCCCGATTTTGAGCAAGCCGTTGCGGCAATCATTAAAAAAGCGCGAAACAAAAATGTGGCCGCCGGAATCCATTTCCCTTCCGACCCAAAACAACAGGTTCGGTGGATAAGGAAAGGGGCAAACCTTGTGCTACATAGCTCGGATATGTTTCTTTTTGCCCAAAAACTCAAGGAAGACATCGGAAATATAAAACAAACTGTCGGGGAGGCTACCAACAACGCGCAGGATTCCACCGATTTCGCGATATAAACCCTATTCGCAATGGGAAGAAGATTTGTTTTCGCCATGCTTTTATGGTTTTTGCCAGGGGGGTTTTTCATGGCCCGTTCCCAGGGCATTGACCTGTCCAAAGCGGTAATCGTACACTTGGGCAGCAAGGACAAACTGCTTCAAAAGGCAGCAGCCGTACTTCAGGAGGAAGTGGTCTTAAGGAGCGGAATAACCTGGCCCTTTGCCAAAAAAGAGGCGAAAACGGGGCGATTCAATATCGTGCTGGGCATTGCCGGGCAGCTACAAAAGCTTTCCAAAACCCAATTGGACGTACTTTGGGAACTTGCACCAACAGCTGCAGAAGGATACAAAATTGCAATCCTACCCGATGTACGAACCCTTCTCGTCATTGGCCACGACAGTCGTGGGGTTCTCTACGGTGTGGGCAAGCTGCTGCGCAAAATGGAAATGGCTCCAGGACGTATTTCGGTTAGGGAACACCTAAGATTATCCGCTTCACCCAAATACCAGATTCGGGGGCACCAGTTGGGCTACCGCCCCAAGACCAATGCCTACGATGCCTTCTCGGTTGCCCAGTTCGATGACTACATTCGGGATATGGCCATTTTTGGTGCCAATAGCATCGAAATAATGCCCCCACGCACCGATGACGATTTCACAAGCATACACATGGAGATTCCGGCCATTGAAATGATTGCGGAACAATCGCGGATATGCAACAGCTATGGAATGGATGTTTGGATGTGGTATCCCAATATGGGGGAGGATTATAAAAACCCGGACGCGATACAGGTGGAGCTTGCGGAACGACGAAAAGTGTTCAAAAAGGTAAAACGCCTGAATGCCCTTTTTGTTCCTGGCGGAGATCCCGGGAATCTGGAGCCCGATGTACTTTTTGAATGGTTGGAAAAGGAAGCCCTAGTCCTGCGCGAATACCACCCCAATGCCAAGATATGGGTGTCACCCCAAGCCTTTAGACCGACTAAAAAATGGTATGACGACTTTTACCGGCACGTAAACCGGGAATATGACTGGTTCGGGGGTATCGTCTTCGGTCCTTGGATAAAGACCCCGATCCAGGAAATCAGGCAACGGATCAACCCTGGGATTCCCATTCGCCGTTATCCCGATATTACCCATAGCTTGAGTGCCCAGTATCCCATACCGCAGTGGGACTTAGCCCATGCTACCACCTTGGGCCGTGAATGCATCAACCCGCGTCCAAGGGATCAAAAGTTCATTCACAATGCCCTGGACGAATATGCCCAGGGGAGCATCAGTTATTCCGAAGGCACCAATGACGATGTGAACAAAATCATATGGAGCGACCAGGATTGGGATCCCCAAACCCCTTCCATTGAAACACTGCGCGATTATGCCCGATATTTTATACATCCGGAACTTGCCGAGGATATTGCACAGGGATTGATGGCCTTGGAAAAGAACCTCCAAGAACCCTTGCTCGGTAATGATGCGGTAGTACGGACGTTGCACCAATGGCAGCGTATGGAAAAGGAGGCCCCGAAAGCGGTGTTGGACAATTTTCGCTTCCAAATGGGTTTGCTAAGGGCTTATTATGATGCGTACCAATACAGAAGGCTGGGCTATGAAACCGAATTGGAACAAAGGGCACGGGACTTTTTGAGGTCGGCAGGGGAAACCGGGAGTGAATGGGCGATCCAAAACGCCACAGCCACCTTGGCCTTGGCTCAAAAAGTCCCTATTATGACACGGTGGAAAGCCCGTTGCCATGAATTGGCCGATGCCCTCTTTCTACAAATTGGGGCCCAATTGACGGTAGAAAAGCACGGGGCCATGTCCGGCAGGGGAAATTTTATAGATACTATGGATGTGCCCTTGAACGATGCGTTATGGATTGTAGACCAATTGACGGTCATAAAAGGGATTTCTTCCGAAGATGAACGACTAAAGGCCATTGCCCGGTTAATGCAACGTACCGATCCCGGTCCTGGCGGTTATTATGATAACATGGGATCTCCTGAAAGTTGGAAGCGGGTAGTAGCGGAAAAGGAACGGACGGAAGATCCGGGGAATCTGGCATCTCCCAGGGTTAGTTTTGGCGTTGGACTAAAAGGGGAAGAATGGGTGCATGAAGTGACCGCCAAAGGCTTTGAAGGGCAATCCACTCCCTTGGCCTGGATGAACCAAATTACCAGTTTGTACGAGACCCCATTGCACGTTTTATACAAAGACCTAGACCCCAATAGTTCCTATTCCATTCGGGTGGCCTATACCGGACGGTTCCGATCCAAAATGAAAATGACCATTGATGGGGTTACCATTCACGATTTTATGCAGACGGGCGAAAGGCCGTTGCAGGAATTCAACATTCCGGACGAATGTCTGGAGGATGGCAAAATAAAGATTACCTGGACCTGTGGGCAAGGCGAACGGGGATCTCAAGTCTCCGAAATTTGGATTATCAAACAACAAAACTAAATACCATGGCAACTAAAAAAGAGAATCATTTGGGAAGACGGCAGTTTATACGCAATTCGGGTATTGCGGCCATGGGCATCCCTTTTATAAACGCAAATCATACAAACCATTTTGAACCCGAGGCGGAAAATCCGGATAAGGAGGGTTTTGAATTCGCTTTTCTGACGGACATCCACCTAAAACCAGAGCTGAACGCCCCAAAGGGATTTCAGATGGCCATTGACAAGGTAAACGATATGAAGCCCGATTTTGTACTCACCGGTGGCGATTTGGTCTACGACGTCATGCGGGGCAATTATGAAAAGAGCGAAGCCCTGTTTCAACTGTACAAAACAATGAGCGAGGGCTTTAAGATGCCGGTGTACAATTGCATCGGAAACCACGATCTTTTTGGCATTTATGAGGAAAGCCCGGAAGATCACACCCATCCCGATTATAAATACGGGATGTGGGAGCGGCATTTTGGAAAAACCTACTATGCCTTTGATCATAAGGGATGGCATTTTATTACCCTTAACTCGCTGGACGTTACCGAAAACAAACGGTACAAGGGCATCTATAACCAAGAGCAACTAAGGTGGTTGGCCAAGCATCTCCAAAAGGTAGACACCAAGGTCCCCATAGTCATCACTACCCATCTCCCCATAATTTGTGCCTATGGGCAATTCCATGGGAAGGCCGGCAGTCGTAATGTGAGCAATGGGCACGAAGTAATAAGACTGCTGGAAAACCACAATTTGAAATTGATACTGCAGGGCCATATCCATTGGAAGGAATACGCCCATATAAACGACCGTTTCCACATTCTTACCGGCGGTTCCATCGCCGGAAATGGCTGGAAGGGAAGAAGGCATAACACCAAAGAGGGTTTTGTAAAAATCAAGGTCAGCGGTTCCGATTTTGGCTGGGAATACATAGACCATGGCTGGGAGGCCGAACGATTAAAGGCTTCCGGAAAATCCTAAATTCAAATTGCTTACATCCTGGATATCAATGCCTTCATCCGTTCAATGGATTGCACCATAGATCGTACGGAATGGTAGTTCACCTTCCAGCTATGGCTCATATGTTCCCAAATGGGTTCGCCTTGCCGAGTCAAAAGGGGTCGCCACTCCCCTACCTTGTGATCGATCATTTTATCGAAAACAAAACGATGTACGTTTTCATAGACAGCCAGGTACCTTTTAGATTCAAAAACCAAACTGGCCTGCAAAAGGGCAATGAGCATTTCCGCGTTCTGCCAGAACTCCTTTTCGCGATCGGTAACCCCGCCTGCATGTGATCCTTCTACATAGACCCCGCCATACTCCCAATCGATACCGTCGGCCAGGGCGTGATCGTACTGTTTTAGAATCAGTTGCTCGTAATCCGAAAAAGGAAGGTTCGCTATTTCCAGGCTAAGCATCAAGAGCCAGGCAAACTCCACATTATGACCATAGCTGGTATTGTCCTCTGCATCGGCCTTAATTCCGTCCTGGGTAAAACGATCCCATCCCCACACAATATCGAACTTGATTTGCGGGGCCACCTTCCAATCGACCGTAAACTGTGGAATGCCGGTCAAGTATTTGGGATGGACAATCCGTTGGGTCAGTATTTGAATCACTTCCAACAGCTTCCGCCGATGTACCTCCTTTCCGCTACACGCATACAAGATGGTAAAGGCTTCCATAAGGTGCATGTGCACATCCAAGGTTTTCCGATCTCCCCCGGCAGCCCCAGGGCCTTTGAGTGTCCAGTCCCTATGGAACATTTCGTAATAGCCCCCATAAAAAGTATCCACGGCATACTTCTGCAAAAGGTCAAAACATTTTTCGGCATATGCCAGCCCTCTCGGATCTCCCGAAGCCAGTGTATATTCGCTAAAACTATAAATGATAAAGCTGTGCCCATAAACAATTTTTTCATCTATGGTAACTTGTCCGGCCCTATCGGTCGCCCAAAAAAAACCGCCATGGGTTTTATCCCAGAACTTGTCGATTAAAAAATCGACACCATGTTTGGCATATTCCAAACATTTTCCTTGACCGTATCCCTCGCGATGGGCGGAAGAAAAGGTGTACACGCAACGGGCTTGTGCCAGCATCGATTTTTCGTCTTCCCCGCTATCATTTCCCGCTTTATCAAAATGGGTAATGTAGCCACCATGCACCGTATCCTTGCAACGATCTAGCCAAAATGGAAGTAGTTCTTCGGTCAAGTGTTTTTCGGCCTCTGCCTTTAAGGCCAGCAATTTGTTTTTATAATCGGTCATATCAATAGCTATAATCTGCGCCGTGCCACCGCTTTTCCACAAATATAGAACCATGGCCATGGCGACGACCCCTTCTATTTTACCTAAAACGCATGGAATATTTACCCTTCATTAACGTATGAACAAATTATCCTAAAAATGGACCTGAATTAACAATAAAAATTATGGGCAGATAAAAACAAAACCATATTTTTAACAACAAAGTAAACTTTTAAGAATAGTAAGGAGGTTTTCACAAATAGTATCTTGTCCCTACGGGTTATTTTACCACAAAAAAGGATAATATTCTTGAAC
>JBCCZF010000062.1:0-9395 GCA_039188035.1 Bacteroidota bacterium
TTCATCGGTATAATAGTACCCGCGAAGTCCCGGATAATGGGGTCGTTTCGTATCTTTGCGCTTTCAAAATAATGCAAACTTAAAGAAGAATCAAATGAGTATCATCCTTAGTGTACATGCAAGACAAATATTGGATTCCAGGGGAAATCCTACTGTGGAGGTCGATGTAATTACGGAGAACGGCGTACTTGGCAGGGCGGCCGTCCCTAGTGGTGCCTCTACCGGGGAGCACGAAGCCGTGGAACTGCGTGACGGGGGCAAGGCGTTTATGGGAAAAGGGGTTTCCAAGGCGGTGGATAATGTGAATTCCATTATTGCCGAAGAGATTTTGGGAATGTCCGTTTTTGATCAGAATGCCATAGACCACACCATGATTGCCTTGGATGGTACATCCAATAAATCAAAATTGGGGGCCAACGCCATTTTGGGCGTTTCCCTGGCCGCGGCCAAAGCGGCCGCCAATGAACTCGGGATTCCGTTGTACCGCTATGTAGGGGGGGTAAGCGCCAACACCCTGCCCGTACCTATGATGAACATTATTAACGGAGGCTCGCATTCCGATGCTCCCATTGCCTTCCAAGAGTTTATGGTAATGCCCGTAAAGGCCAAGGATTTTTCACAGGCCATGCAAATGGGTACCGAGATTTTCCACAATCTAAAAAAAGTATTGCACGATAGGAACCTAAGCACGGCCGTTGGTGATGAGGGAGGCTTTGCACCTACCTTGGATGGAACCGAGGATGCCCTGGAGACGATTGCGAAGGCCGTGGAAAAAGCAGGGTATGCCATGGGCGATGATATCATGATCGCTTTGGACTGTGCCTCCGCGGAATTCTATGAGGACGGAAAGTACGATTATACTATTTTCGAAGGCGATAAAGGTGCCGTGCGAAGCTCCGAAGAGCAGGCGGAATACCTTGCGGAACTCTGTGCCAAATACCCCATAATCTCCATAGAGGACGGAATGGATGAAAATGACTGGGAAGGTTGGACGCTTTTGACCCAAAAGGTAGGCGAGAAGGTCCAGTTGGTCGGGGACGATTTGTTTGTTACAAATGTAGAGCGGCTTTCCCATGGGATTGAAAATGGAATAGCCAATTCCATTTTGATCAAGGTAAACCAAATTGGGAGCCTTACCGAAACTATAGCGGCCGTAAATATGGCCAAGAATGCAGGATATACCTCCGTGATGAGCCACCGCTCCGGGGAGACCGAGGACAATACCATTGCCGATTTGGCCGTGGCCCTGAACACCGGTCAGATCAAAACGGGATCCGCTTCCCGATCGGATCGTATGGCCAAATACAATCAACTGCTCCGGATTGAGGAAGAACTGGGGGAAGTGGCGTATTATCCCGGGGAAAAGGCTTTTAAGGTAAAATGATTGCCTTTTGTTAACCTATTGAAAGCCTTTCGTGAAGCGAAAGGCTTTTTATTTGCACTTTTATGATTTTTGTCATTCAAATTCCAAAGGGGAAGACTTATATTTTGTGTTAAATTAACCCAATGAACAATTTCCTATTTGTATCCGCGGAAAACGACGGTATTGCCAACTGCAAGGCAGGCGGCATGGGCGACGTGGTCCGTGATGTCCCCCGACAGATTTCGGAAAAGGGCGATTCGGTTCACGTGGTCGTCCCGTCCTACTCCAGGTTACATACCACTGGAGCCACTTTAAGGATGCATCTGTCCTTTCCCCTTAGAGGCACCACCTACAAGGCCGAACTGTACGAGGTGAGACCCAAAAAAGAGTTTGATGGGATAACACATTACGTTATCCATCACCCCGAAATTGAGGCGGGGGATATTGCCCATATTTATCATAATAATCCGGTACAGCCCTTTTACACGGATTTTATCAAATATGCCATTTTTTGCACGGCCGTGGCGGAGGCGGTAAAGCAAGGGGCATTTGGGAAGTTGGATATTGTGCATATGCACGATTGGCATACCAGCCTTATGGTTTTTCTGAGGGCCTACCATCCAGGTTATTCGGTGTTAAAGGAAATTCGATTTGTATACACCATCCATAACTTGGCCATTCAAGGAATACGGCCGTTCGGGGATAATTATTCCTCCTTGGAAAACTGGTTTCCGAACGTTGACTTGGATTATGATTCCCTTATGGACTACAGATATAGGGATTGCGTTAATCTTATGGCCCTGGGCATCCGTTTATCGGATGCCGTTCATACGGTATCCCCTTCCTACAAGGAAGATGTGCTTTTGCCCAGCTCTCCCCCGGAGTTTATTGGAGGAGAGGGCTTGGAGATCGATTTGCGCCGGGCGGAAGATGAAGGGCGCCTTTACGGCATCTTGAATGGATCCAATTACAAGAACATCCGTTCTGCCAAAAAAGGCAATATTTACCGTAATACGGTCAAGGCTATTTTTAGGTGGTTACAACAGGAATCCAAGCAGTATAAGGCCGATTTTTTGGCCCATACCGGGGAAAAGGTAATGGGTATGGTGGATAACAAACCCAGATTCATTGTCTCCAGCGTAGCCCGGCTTACGGAACAGAAGTTCTATTTTTTTAAACGGTCGCCCGAAGCTTTTGTCGAAATCCTTAAGCGATTGGAGAAGGTAGACGGGATTTTTATGCTTTTGGGTACTGGTGCCCCGGAATATGAGGAGCTGTTCAGGGGGTTGAGTTATGAGCATGGGAACTTTATCTTCACCAATGGTCAGTCCGAGGATCTTATCGATTCCATGTACCTGGAGACGGATCTGTATTTTATGCCCAGTTTATTCGAGCCCTGCGGCATAAGTCAAATGTTGGCCATGCGAAATGGAAATCCTTGTCTGGTGCACGGGACAGGAGGATTAAAGGATACCGTGGAGCACATGCGCACTGGATTTTCCTTTGACGGTGATTCCTATGATGAGAAGATTGCGAATATGATTGAGGGCTTTGATTTGGCCCTGGACGTATTCCAGAACGACAAAGCCAAGTGGAAACAAATCCAGGCCGCAGCAAAAAAAATGCGCTTTACCTGGAAAAAATCAGTGGATCGCTACTACAAGGAATTGTATCTTCTGTAAAATCCCGTATCTGTTTTTTGAGCCCACTAAATAGGGTGTTAATAGTATACTAAAGCCTAGAGCTAAATTGTTAAAACCCTCGCTTTTTATTAACTTTATCTTCCTTTTTTTAAATACTTCTAAAACGTTACAATGTCAGAGAAAGCCACGCTAGCCTATGAGGGTAAAACCTATGAATTTCCCGTAACCAAAGGTACAGAGAACGAACTCGCCATAGATATCAAGACCTTACGGGCCGCGACAAGCGGTATAATTACCATAGATCCTGGATATAAGAATACAGGTTCCTGCGAAAGTGCAATTACGTTCTTGGATGGGGAAAAGGGTATTTTACGGTACCGTGGATATTCCATTGAGGAACTGGCCGAAAAGGCAGATTTTTTAGAAGTGGCCTATTTGCTGATATTTGGGGAATTGCCGAATGCTGTACAGCTTTCCAAATTCCATGACGATATTCGGGAAGAGTCCCAGGTAGATGAGGAAATGAAGAAGATTTTGGATGGTTTTCCAAAATCGGCCCATCCTATGGGGGTTTTGTCTTCGCTCACCAGTGCCTTGGTAGCGTTTAACCCCGCTTCTGTTGACGTTTCTTCCGAAGAGGCCATGTACCACTCCATTGTACGCATTTTAGCCAAGTTCCCCGTTCTGGTTGCCTGGACTATGCGCAAGAAAAAAGGCTTGCCACTGGACTATGGGGACGATAGCCTGGGTTATGTGGAGAATATCCATAAGATGATGTTCAAAAGGCCCAATAAGGAATATGTCAAGAACAAGATTGTAATTGATGCCCTTGATAAATTATTGATTTTGCATGCGGATCACGAGCAAAATTGTTCTACCTCCACCGTACGTATCGTAGGTTCTTCGCATGCTGGGCTTTTTGCGTCGCTCTCGGCAGGTATTTCTGCGCTTTGGGGACCCTTGCACGGTGGGGCCAACCAAGCCGTTTTGGAAATGTTACAGGCCATTGAGAGCGATGGGGGGGATACCAAAAAGTACATGGCCAAGGCTAAGGACAAGAGCGATCCTTTCCGTCTAATGGGCTTTGGCCACCGGGTATACAAGAACTTTGATCCCCGGGCAAGGATAATCAAGAAATCCGCGGATGAGGTTTTGGGCGATTTGGGAATTGACGATCCCATTCTTGAAATTGCCAAGGGTCTGGAAAAAGAGGCCTTGGAGGACCAGTACTTTGTGGATCGGAAGCTATATCCCAATGTGGATTTTTATTCCGGAATCATTTATCGGGCCTTGGGGATTCCTACAGAGATGTTTACCGTAATGTTCGCTTTGGGGCGTTTGCCTGGATGGATTGCCCAATGGAGGGAAATGCGTCTAAAGGGGGAACCTATAGGACGACCCCGGCAAATTTATACCGGTGAGAACCTAAGATCGTTTGTGAATGTAGCTCTTCGGTAAACGCATAGTTTGGTTTGCGTAGTTATAAAGACCTAAAAAGCCTTCTGGGCCTTACAGGTCTTTTTTCGTTACACAGGGAATTTTATCTTTGTCCGAATTTTGTGGTATGCTTCACCTGAACATCAATGACGAGACCTCCAAGCTACGTGCCTTACTATTGGGAACAGCCCAAAGCAATGGGCCTGTGCCTGCACCCGAGGATGCTTATGACCCCAAGTCGCTACAACATATTTTGGCGGGAACCTATCCCAAGGAAGTAGATATGATAAAGGAGATGGAGGCCTTTGCCGCGGTTTTTGAAAGGTATGGGGTAAAGGTTTTTCGACCGGAGGTCTTGGAAGACTGTAACCAGATTTTTTCCCGGGATATTGCCTTCGTCATCGAGAACAAGCTTATTAAGGCGAACATATTGCCACATAGGGAAGAGGAATTTGAGGCCATTCTACATGTGCTGGAATACATAGACCCGGAACATATCCTGTTCCCGCCTGAGGAAGTGCATATTGAAGGAGGCGATGTTATGCCCTGGAACGAACATATCTTTATCGGCACCTATACCGGGCAAGACTATCCGGACTACATTACCGCCAGGACCAATTGGGAAGGTGTGGAGTACATCAAAGAAATGTTCCCCAACAAGACGGTAAAGTCCTTTGAACTTCGGAAATCCATTGCCCATCCCAAAGAGAATGCCTTGCATTTGGATTGTTGTTTCCAACCTGTTGGTGCGGATAAGGCCATTATTCATAAAAATGGTTTTTTGGTAGAGGAGGAGTATCAGTGGTTAGTGGATTATTTTGGGGGGCAGAACGTTTTTGAGATTACCGCCGATGAGATGTACCAAATGTGCAATAACGTGTTTTCCATTTCCCCGGAGGTGGTTGTCTCGGAACGTAATTTTACCCGACTCAACACTTGGTTGCGAGGCCAAGGCTTTACGGTAGAGGAGATTCCGTATGCCGAAATATCCAAACAAGGCGGTCTTTTACGGTGTAGTACTTTACCTTTGATACGGGATTAAATAGGTTTTTCATTGTTCCAATATGGGAAAAATCGTATTTGTCCTTTAGTGCCGTAGGCCTAGCATCGTACGTTTTTCATTGGGTGCGATACATAGAGAACGTGCCCCTGGTTTTTGATAGATTCGATAAAGAATCAATGTCGGTTACATGCAGATAACGAACACCATTTTAATGATCCGGCCGGTCAACTTTAGGATGAACGAACAGACCGCCGTGAACAATTACTTTATGGGAGGCATGGACATCGTGCAACAGTCCATAAATACAAAGGCACAAGAAGAATTTGATGCTTTTGTAAAAGTGCTCAAGAGCCATGGCGTCCGGGTCATTGTGATGCAGGATACATTGGAAAGGGATACTCCGGATTCCATTTTTCCCAACAATTGGGTGTCCTTTCATGCGAACGGTACCGTTGGCCTATATCCCATGTTCGCGGAAAATCGAAGAAGGGAACGCAGGGAGGACATTTTTGAAGTCCTGGAACAGCACGGGTTTTTGATCGCGAACGTTTTGGATTATACCGCGGCCGAAGCGGACAATCTTTTTTTGGAAGGTACGGGCAGTATTGTTATGGACCGCATAAACCAGAAGGCCTATTGTGCGCTTTCACCACGGGCGGACGAGGGGCTGTTCATAGAGTTCTGCGAGGAGATGGATTGTTTTCCCGTAATTTTTACGGCCTATCAGTCGCTAGAAGGGGTACGGAGGCCCATCTATCACACCAATGTAATGATGTGTCTGGCCGAGGATTTCGCAATTATTTGCCTGGACTGTATCGATGATAAAAAAGAGCGAAAGAACGTAGTGGACCACCTTCAAATGGATGGTAAAAAGATTATTGCAATTTCGGAAGATCAGATCCATCATTTTGCGGGGAACATGTTGCAGGTACTTGGGGCAAAGGATACGCGCTACCTGGTCATGAGCTCCCGGGCCTATACTAGTCTAAATACCCGCCAAATTGGCGAAATAACAAAGCATTGCCGCATTATACATAGCCCGTTGGATACTATTGAAACCTGTGGAGGGGGGAGTGCCCGCTGTATGATTGCAGAGGTTTTCCTGCCCCGGGGCCCATTTGAAAGTGCTGGGTAAAGATGTAGTTTCCCTAGAAGGTTCGCCATAGAAGCACATTCGTGCCGAAGGCGTTTACCCCTTGTTCAAAACCATTGTCCCTGAAATGGGACTGGAAGGAATCCGTAGTGGCATTACATATTCGGGAGTATATGCTTATCTTCGAAGGTTAAATTTTCAAACAGAGGAGATATGAAGTTACGATTAATGCGGGTTAGGGAAATGGTATGGGGTGTTGTTCTTATTTTTCAATTTTTTGGGCTTAATGCCCAACAATGGCAGGAGGAAGCCCCGGGCGTTTGGAAAACCAGTGTAGGCCAGATTCAGGATATCTCCCTTCTAAAAACGGCCGGGGCAAAGGCCAATTTGGAAGCCCTGGGAAAGTTGTCCCGGCAAGGGTTTCCCTTGGATGAGTCCCAAATAAAGACGGAGGTCGTCAATGGAAAGACCCATTTGCGTTTTCCATTAAAAAGGGGGGAGGAGCTGTTTGGCCTAGGACTCAATTTTAAGACCCACAACCAACGGGGTCGGATTCTAACCCTGCATGTGGACCATTACGGAAATAGTGACCATGGGCGAACCCATGCCCCCGTGCCGTTTTACGTTTCAACGGAGGGCTATGGTGTGCTTGTCGATGCCGCCCAATACATTACGGTATATGCGGGTACGGCAGTTCGCGTGGAGGCCGAGGACAAGCCCGTATTAAGGGATAGGAATTCCGATCCCGCCTGGAATCCGCAACCCTATTCCGATGCTGTGGAAATTTTGGTGCCTGCCCAGGGCACGGATGTTTATGTATTTGAGGGAAATTCCATGCTGGAAGTTGTGCAACGGTATAACTTGTTCAACGGTGGGGGTTACCTTCCGCCCAAATGGGGGTTGGGTTTTACGCAGCGTGTGCCCACCCTTTATTCGGCCACGGATATCCTAAACGAGGTTTCCGAGTTTGCAGCGCATGATTTCCCCCTGGATTTTATTGGTGTGGAGCCGGGATGGCAGACCATGGCGTATCCCTGTACCTTTGAATGGGAGGAAAGTCGGTTCCCGGATCCAAAGGGTTTTATTAAAACCCTTTTGGACAAAGGGATTCGGGCGAATTTGTGGTTAAATCCGTATGTATCCCCCATAGGCAGCCTGTATCCCAAGATGAAACCTTTCTCCGGTTCGCATACCGTTTGGAACGGTATTGTACCTGATTTAACACTGGACGGGGCCAAGGCACTTTTTAAGGAGCATTTTAAGAAGTACCATTTGGATATTGGGGTCAGCGGTTATAAAATTGACGAAGTAGATGGTTTTGACTACTGGTTATGGCCGGATACGGCTACTTTCCCTTCACAGACTACGGGTGAAGAGATGCGCCAGGTATACGGTACACTTTTTCAAAAAATGACGGCCGATTGGTTCAAGGAGCGCAACCAGCGAACCTATGGGCTGGTACGGGCTTCCAATGCCGGCACAAGTAGTTTTCCCTATGTGATTTATGACGATTATTACAGCCACAAGGATTTTATAACCGCCCTGATAAATAGCAGTTTCATTGGTGTCATGTGGACACCCGAGGTAAGGGCTTCCAAATCGTCCGAGGAATGGCTTAGACGGATGCAGTCCGTTTGTTTTTCGCCCATGGCCATGCTCAATGCCTGGGCGGATGGTACCAAGCCTTGGTCTTTTCCCGAAGTGGAAAAGCAAATACGCGATGTGGCCCATTTGCGGATGCGTTTATTGCCGTACATCTATACGGCTTTTGCCAAATATCGTGAGGAGGGTATCCCCGCTTTTCGTGCCATGCAATTGGTGGAGGGTTTTGGATTTACATCGCAAAAGGTGGATGGGAAACTCGATGGCACTGAGAACCCCTATGCCAGTAGTTCGGTAAAAGAAGTGCGTTACCAGTACATGATGGGGGAAGATATTTTGGTAGCGCCAATGTTTACAGGGGAAGAGACAAGGGAGGTAGTGCTGCCCCAAGGAAAATGGTACGATTTTTATACGGGGGATTATGTGGGAGAACGTGAAGTTGTTACGGTACGGCCCGGGCTGGACAAGATTCCACTTTTTGTGAAGGATGGTGGTATTATCCCCATGATCCCGGCACGTAACCGGATGCCGACTCCCGGGGAAATACTTCCCTTGGAAATCCGTCATTATGGAACGGTAGAAAGTAGTAGGCCGCTATATGATGACGATGGAACCACCTTTGATTACGAAAATGGGGAATACTCCTGGACAACCCTTTCGGTAACCTATAAAAATGGAAAGCCCAAAGGCAGCATGAAAAACACCAAGAAAGACATTTTTGGTTACGAAAGGAAACCAAAGTGGGTATTTATGACCAATGCCTTATAGGTATGGCAATGCTCTGGATAGCGGAGGGTTATATTGAGGTATGGGCAAAAAGAATCCTAAATACAGGGCGTATGGCCAATAGCCGATATGCTTAACTTGGCTTTGTACTTTTATGCTTGTTCAATAAACCAAAATCGAATGGTGTCCAAAGGCAGGCTTTTAAACCACTTTTTTTGAACACCGTATTTGCCCAACTGTTGCAGGTTTTAAAACAGGAGTAGCTACCCCGGGCCGCATAGAATTCGTCCCAGGGGGAATACCCCTTGTCCCTTAGCATGCTTTTCCCGTTTCCGGCATCTGTCTGAAAGGTTCCCAGGATATATTCTTGTACCACGACCAGTTGTTCAGGCACATTCAGAAGTAGTTTAAATACTTGATTATCAGATAAATAATATGTATCTTGGATAGAACAAAACCCCGAAAATGAGTCTCTAGCTCGAAAAACGGGGTTTTAATTTAAAAACTCTATGTCCAAGATACGAAGAA
>JBCCZF010000063.1:0-9316 GCA_039188035.1 Bacteroidota bacterium
ACAAACAAGTTTTCTTAAAACACAGGTACTCGTTAAAACAGTACTTGTATACAAGCGTAAAAATACCCTACTTCCTTTCGTTTTTTTCAAATATCTTTGAATGGATCCATACCGTAATAAGCACCAATCTTAAAAAAACCAATAAATTGAAGGCCGGAACACAGGACAATGTATGTGAGGAACAGCTCTTTAGTTCCCTGTTTGCCACACTTTCTAAAACGGTTTTCAACTACATATATTATAAATTCGGGAATGAAGAAAAGGCGCACGACGCCGTTCAGGAGGCCTTTATAAAACTCTGGGAGAACTGTGCCAAGGTTTCGCCCGCCAAGGCCAAGTCCTTTGTGTACACTGTGGCCAACAACGTATCCCTAAATGTGATCAAAGCGGAGAAGGTGCGCCTTAAGTATGCTGATAAAAGCTTAAAAAGCAGCAATGAGTCCCCCGAGTTTTTAATGGAGGAGAAACAATTCAAGGAAAAATTGGACAGGGCCTTGGACAATTTGCCCGAAAACCAACGGACTACTTTTTTGTTGAACCGAATCGATGGTAAAAAATATGCCGAGATCGCGGACATGGAAGGCGTAAGTGTCAAGGCCATTGAGAAACGCATGCACTTGGCCCTAAAATCCCTGCGGGAACAGATTGATGGCATATGAGAAATTCCAACTACCAAAACGCAAATCCCAATTTATAGTTTCCCAAAAGAATTTGAGATTTGAGATTTAAAAGAAGGTAGGGTTTTTTACATGTCAATTGTTATTGAAGTACAAAGCGAAAGACGATGCAAGAGGATTACTTGGCAAAATGGCTTAACAATGAACTCTCAGAGGAGGAACTCGCGGAATTCAAAAAATCCGAGGGGTATGCTACCTATGTCCAAATCTCAGAGGCCTCCAAGACCTTACAACAGCCCGATTTTGATGTTCAGGAGGCTTATACGGCCTTAAAACAGCGAAGGGACAGTGATAAGGTAATACAATTGTACCCTTTCCGGAAATTCCTGAGGGTTGCCGCGGTAATCGCCCTACTTTTGACGGCCTCCTACTTTTTTCTGAACACCTTGGACGAAAAAGTAACCACCCAATATGCGGAGAGCAGAGAGGTTGTGCTTCCGGACAACTCCCAAATTATACTCAACGCGGATTCCCAGATTACCTATGACGAAGAAAATTGGGATACCGAACGCCGTATTTCCCTGGAGGGTGAGGCCTTTTTTAAAGTAGCCAAGGGCCAGCGTTTTACCGTGGCCACAAAGAACGGGGAAGTTACCGTATTAGGAACCCAATTTAACGTGGAGAACCGAAAGGATTTTTTTGAAGTGAGCTGCTATGAAGGTCTGGTTCGGGTGCTGTTCCAAGGCAAGGAGACCCAGCTTCCCGCTGGAAGTTCGTTCTTGGCCATAGCCGATAAAATAACCGCCCCTAAGGTAGCCAAGGATACCCATCCTTCCTGGATGAACAAGGAAAGCTCCTTTAGGAGTATCCCGTTGGGCTATGTTCTGGATGAGTTTGAACGACAACACAATATTACCGTTACTACACAAAATATTAATTTAAATACACTTTATACCGGCACTTTTAGCAACACAAATACAGATTTGGCGTTACAAAGTATAAGTGGCCCTTCCCGAATTAAATACCGATGGGAGGGCGACAAAGTGCTGTTCTATGCCGAAAACGCACCTTAGACACTTTTTTTTAACCCTTACCGCCGTATTTCTGTTTGCCCCCGTTCAAAACTGGGGACAAGACCAAGGGATTGGGCCTATTCCCCTTTTTAGCTATTTACAGGTGCTGGAGGAACGCTACGATGTGAAGTTTTCCTATGTGGATGAAGATATTGCACCACTGACCATTAAAACCGCCCCAGGGGATTCCCTAGAGGACATCCTTGCATGGATCCAAGCCCATACCCAACTTAAAATACAAAAGCTAAGCGACCGGTATTATACCATAGCCCAGAACCCCATGGTGGATATCTGTGCCCGGGTATTGGACAATTTTGAACGTAATACCGTGGCCGGGGCTACCGTAAAGGTATTGGAAAGTGAAATTGCCTTGATAACCGATTTGGACGGCAGCTTTTCCCTTACGGACATCCCCAAGGATGCCATACTGGAAATTAGACACGTAGGCTTTAAAACCTTGTTTGTAAGGGCGAAGGAATTGATCGCCAGACCTTGTACAAGACTAAAATTGGACGAGTTTTACCAAGAATTGGACGAGGTAATCGTACACCAATTCCTTACCACGGGACTTACCCGATTGGCCGATGGCAGCATCCAAATGGATACGGACGATTTTGGCATACTCCCTGGATTGGCGGAACCGGACATCTTGCAGACCGTGCAGGCCCTTCCCGGCATTAAGAGTATAGATGAAACCGTTTCCGATATTAATATCCGAGGGGGAACCAATGACCAGAACCTTATCCTTTGGGACGGCATTAAAATGTACCAGTCTGGCCATTTCTTTGGACTTATCTCCGCCTTTAACCCTTACTTAACGGATAAAATCACTCTCATAAAAAATGGCACGAGTGCCCGGTATGGCGATGGGGTAAGCGGAATGTTGGACATGCGGACCAAAAACGAGATCGCCCCAAGCTTTTTGGGGGGGGCGGGCATTAATCTCATTGGAGGGGATTTCTATGCCCAGGTGCCCCTGGCCCACAACCTGGCCCTTCAGTTTTCGGGAAGGAGGTCCCTCACCGATTTTCTGGAGACCCCAACCTACGGACAGTTCGTAGAGCGGGTTTTCCAGGATACCCGCGTTAACAGCGATAGCGAGTTCTACTTTTACGACTTCACGGGAAAGCTCCTCTACGATATTGACCCCTACCACAAACTACGGATAAGCTTTATTAACATAAACAACAGATTGGACTACCGAGAAACCAATGAGGACAACTTTAGAAGTTCCCAAAGTATCCTGGATCAGGCCAATTTATCCTTTGGGGGAAGCTGGGAAAGCCAATGGACACCTAGATTTTCTACCTTTCTCCACCTCTATTACACCCAGTATACCCTGGAAGCGGAAAATACAACGGCCAATGGGGAGCAAAACCTTTTCCAGAACAACGAGGTCCTTGAGACTGCCGTAAAGTTGCATACGCAGTACCAGCTTATGGAAAATCTGGGATGGTCCAACGGATACCAGCTCACGGAAACCGGGATACGCAATGCAACCAATGTTAGTGCACCTCCCTTTAGAAGCGACATCAAAGGCGTGTTACGTACCCATGCCCTGTTCTCAGAACTGGAATACGCTTCCCCGAACGGCCGACTGAATGCCCGGGGAGGTGGGCGACTCAACTATATTAACGACCCCGGTACCTTCACCACTTTTGACCGATATATTGTGGAACCTAGGGGCAATGTGAATTATGCCTTGGGCGAACATTTCCATGTCGAGGCCCAAGGGGAATTTAAAAGTCAGGTTACCAATCAGGTGGTAGATCTGGAGCAAAATTTTTTAGGTATTGAAAAACGACGATGGATCTTGTCGGACAATGATTCCCTGCCCGTTACGCAGAGTAGACAGGCTTCATTGGGGTTTCACTATGACCATCCCAAATTGTTTATGGGGTTGGAGGGGTTCTATAAGCAAGTGAAAGGGATCAGCACGGAAACCCAAGGCTTTCAAAACATTGACCAATTTAATGGGGAGACCGGGCGGTATGACGTTAAGGGCCTTGAATTCCTGATCAACAAAAAAACCAAGGACTACAGTATTTGGGCCGGATATACCTTTACCATAAATGATTACAACTTTCCAGAGATAGATCCCAGCCAGTTTCCCAATAATCTGGATATAAGGCACACGCTTACCCTGGCAGGAACCTATACCTATCAAGGACTTAAACTCGGAGTAGGCCTTAGTTACCGATCGGGAAGACCTTTTACCCAGCCCGATCCGGAAAACCCAATCAACACGGATTTTTTTCCCAGCCGCATCAATTTCCAGGCACCCAACAGCAGTAGACTACCAGAGTACCTGCGAGCCGATGCCTCGGCCATTTACAAATTCGCCCTGGGAACTGGAACAAAAGCTTCCATAGGAGCTTCCATTTTAAACTTTACCAACCGGCGGAACGTGCTGAACACCTATTACCGTATCTCCGATGAAGGGGAAATCGAAAGTATTGAAAATCTATCCCTGGGCATTACCCCCAACGCCAGTTTTCGGGTGCAATTCTAGTTGAAGGATTCATTTGCGTCCTATACGATTAATCCACTGCCAATTTCTACAACCTTATCCACAAACTCCTCAAAGTCCGTATGGGTAACGCGGTGGCTGGAAATGGCACAACGCAAACAGTATTGGCCCTGTAAGGTAGTATAGTCCGGAAGGGCCACGGACCGTTCTTCCAGTTGAAGTTTGATTTCCTTATTGATAGCGTTGAGCTCGTCTTGGGATAGGGTTCCCGGGTTATACCGAAGACATACGATATCCAATCCTATGGGGGCCACCAACTCCAAATGGGGATGCCCCTCAACAAGGCTACCCAAATATTGAGCCTGTTCCACATTCCGGGCAATCATCCTTCCAAAACGACGGCTGCCATGTTCTTTTAAGGACATCCATACCTTTAGTGCGCGGAACCTACGGGAAAGCTGTAGGCCATATTCGCTAAACCAGTTTTCACCAGAGGCTACGCCCCGCGTATTTTTGGCCAAGTACTCCGGGATTAGGGAAAAGGTGTCCTTGTGGGCGGCCTTGTCCCTGATCATAACACAGCCGGCCTCAAAAGGCATATGCAACCACTTATGGAGATCTAAGGCCACGGAATCGGCACGCTGGATGCCTTTTAACAAGGGGCTCACCGCATCCGACAACATCGCCACTGCCCCTATGGCCCCGTCCACATGAAACCATAAACCTTCCTTTTCGCACAAATTGGCCAGGGCTTCCAAATCATCAATTGCACCGGTATTTACCGTTCCGGAAGACCCAATGACCCCAAGCGGCCGTAAACCCTGTTCGCGATCCCTTCGAATTTGATCCACAAGGGACGGGATATGTATGGAGTAATCTGGGTTCACCATTATCTTTTTAAGGCTTTTCGTTCCCAGACCCAATAGCTCCATGGCCTTTACATTGCAACTGTGTACTTCCTGTGAACCATAAAAAACAAAATCATTGGTGCGGATACCTTCGGCACGCAGGTCATAACCCGCTTGGGTGTTCCGAGCAACGGCCAAAGCCGCAAAATTGGCCATGGAACCACCGCTCACCAAAAGTCCGCTGGCCGATTTTGGAAACCCCAGGATTTCGCTTATCCACTGGATTACCTGTTCCTCCACCTTATGGGCCGCATGCATGCCCCCTCCCAGATTCGGATTTAGTACCGAGGCCCAAAAATCGCCCATAACGCCCGAAACGGTACCGTTGCCCATATACCAGGCCCAAAAACGGGGATGGATATTGCCCATGGGATAGGGCAATACATTCTCCTTCAGTTCCTCGTACACGGCTTCCGCGCTTTGGGGATCCGGGGGTAGGCCCGTCCTAAAATGATCTAAAACCGATTCCGGCATTTCCTGCCAGATCGTACGGTCCCGTACCTTTTGGATGTAATCAAAGGCATCGTCTACCATTTGGTGCATCAACGCTTTGGAACTCTCCCAATCCTGGGGATCCAAGGTCTCGAAATAATCCGGTTCGTTACGCATTTGAGTCGTTCAAAAGTTCCCTCAAATGTAGCCAACTTAGAAACAAGAATTTGAAAATATACTACAATAGGCTTGTCTAATCCAATGACGGTTCTATCTTGGTCTTGGATACGTTCTTGGGATTAACGGATTCTTAAAAGTCCTCTGAGCGTAAAAATAATAGACATCAACTGTATAATTATTTTACAATATTGCATGTGGCCAAGTTCATGAAAATCAAATCAAATCCTTGACAAACAAATAGTTGTGATTTTTGGCACAGCTATGGATTAACTGAAAACTGTTCAAACTATTCCAAACATTTAAACCGTGGATAGTTAAATACCCCCAATCGCGTCCAATACTTTCCTTTTGAAGTTCATTCCCCGTTCCCAAATGGGAAGTTAGCGTTTGCAAAAAACACCATAACCCTTAAAAATCGTCCTTCATGTTCAGACATCATCTTCTAATCGCCCTGAGAAGCTTTAACAAAGACAGAAGTTCATTTAGTATCAACATTATAGGGCTTTCGACAGGTCTGGCCTGCGCAATCTTTGTCTTTCTTTGGGTAAGCGACGAATTGGGTTTTGATAAATTCCATGAAAAGGAAGGACAATTGTATCAGGTGATTACAAACCTGGAGATGGATGGGCAAATATTTACCTTGGAAGACAGTCCTTTTCTTTTGCCCAAGGCCATTACACAAGAATTTCCTGAAGTAGAGGAGGCCGCGGCCATAAGTAGCGAATTTAGTTCTCCGGAAGGTATCTTGTCCTATGGCGAAACAAAACACACCGCAAGGGGGTTGTTCGCCACCCCAAATTTTTTTGAGGTACTTTCCTTTACGCTTTCCGTGGGAGATATAGGGCAGGTGCTACATGACAAAAAAAGTATTGTTATTTCCACGGACCTGGCGAAGACACTTTTTGGATCGGAGGAGGAGGCCCTTGGAAAAGCCCTGGACTGGAACTATCAATGGGAAGATGGTGGTGGGGAACTCACGTTACAGGTTTCCGGAATCTTTGAAGCTCCTCCCAAGAACTCCACTTTGCAATTTGATTATCTTGTACATTTCGACGTATTGATTGATGACGATAAGGTCGCGGGAAACTGGACCGGTCACTATGCCAAAACTTTTTTGGTACTCAAGGAAGGCACGCGAATAGCCGATTTCAACAAAAAGATTTCAGGTTATCTGGCCTCCAAAAGAGCGCAGGAAACACCCTTTACATTGGTGTCCTTTGTACAAAAGTTTTCGGAAAGATATTTAAAAAACCCTTATGAGAACGGGGTACAGGTTGGCGGTCGTATCGTTTACATACGGCTGTTTATTCTCATAGGCCTTTTTATCCTGGTCATTGCCTGCATCAACTTTATGAACCTTGCTACCGCCCAAGCCTCTAGAAGGATAAAGGAAGTAGGCGTTAAAAAGACCATTGGGGCGGATCGCCCGCATCTTATTGCCCAATACTTGGGCGAATCGGTTCTTCTGTCTTTTTTTGCGCTAGGCGTAGCCTTGGTACTCGTATGGTTGTTTTTGCCCCAGTTCAACGTTTTGACCGGCAAGTCCGTTGTATTGGGCCTAAAATGGAAAGAGGTGCTTTCTTTGGTGGCCATAACCCTCTTTACGGGCCTCTTTGCGGGGAGTTACCCGGCATTTAGACTTTCGGCCTTTAAACCCATTGAAGTCTTAAGTGGAAAATTGAGCACTTCCTTTGGGGAATTTTGGATACGTAAGGGACTGGTCATCTTTCAATTTACCCTTTCCGTTATCTTCATTGTGGGGGTGCTGGTGATAAACAAGCAGATGGAGTTTGCCCTTACCAAAAATTTAGGGTATGCACGGGACAACATAGTCCGATTTGAGTTGGGCAGTAACAACGAAAGTCCCGAAACCTTTCTATCCGAGTTAGGTAGCATAGCAGACGTAAAACAAGTTTCGTTTATGAACGGTGACTTTTTGGACGGATCGGACAATAATAGCGGTTGGTCTTGGCCCGGTAACGCATCCAGTGGAAATATTGTCTTCCAGTCTCCCCGAATGGGCTATGGTGCCCTTGAGACCTTGGGTATACAGTTGACCGAGGGACGAACTTTTTCTAGGGAACACAATGACGCAACAGGAAAAATCATCATAAACGAGTCCGCCCAAAAACTGATGGGGCTTGAAAACCCGGTGGGAAAGATACTTCACCAAGGGGAGCGTACACAGGAAATCATAGGAGTGGTAAAGGACTTTCAGTACGGATCGATCCATAAGAAAATAGAACCTTTAATTATACGATTCAGGAATTTTGGCCATACCATAATGGTACAAATTACCGGAAGTAGTGAAGAGGAGACCTTGGCGCAAATGGAACGTTTGTACACCAAACACAATCCCGGTCACATTTTTGATTACTCTTTTCTGGATAATGACTATCAAACCTTATACAGTTCGGAGGAAAAACTGGCCAAGCTATCCCAGTACTTTGCGTTTTTGGCGATATTGATTTCCTGTTTGGGTCTCATAGGGCTTACCAAGTTTACCACCCAGAAACGCGCCAAGGAAATATCCATCCGCAAAGTCTTAGGAGCCAGCGTACCCAACCTTGTGGCCATGTTATCCGGGGAATTTGTAAAAATGGTCCTTATCGCTGTGTTGATCGCCTTGCCCATAGGGTATTGGGCGAGTATGCGTTGGCTGGAAAATTTTGGCTATGCCATAGAATTGAAATGGTGGTTTTTTGCCCTTGCGGGTAGCTTGGGAGTATTCATATCCGTACTTACGATAAGTTGGCGGTGCTTCAAATCTGCCATGGTCAATCCCGCAACAAAATTACGAACCGAATAGTGTCCACAACTAGGGCAACCCAAATGAGGGTTTCCCTTGTCTACATCCGTTCCGACACTTGAATCCCCAATAGCCCACAGCCTAAGGAGTACGGCAAACCAAATTGAAAGCCTGCCTTCATTCAGGGCTTCGTTCAACCGTTTATTGCCAGAGCCAGATTAAACCTTAAATTGATATGGGCCAATTATTTTGGGGCCAAATTTTAGGGGAGTTTAAAAGTCAAAGCACCTATTTGGTCATTGATTCGGAACAAAATTTTGGGAGTTGAAAAAAGACGATATACACGTTCAAATGAAGACGATCTGCCCTTGACCCAAATTAAACAGGGCTTCGTAGGAATGAACTATTCCAAAAATTAATTCTACATAGGGGCGGAGGCATTTTACAAAAAGTAGAAGGGTTCTGTAATCGGACGTAAGGACTGTAAAACGAAAACCAGCGCAAGGAGGAATTGGTCGGTTATGGAGTACAAGGTTTGGAATTCCCCATCAACAAAAAGGCGAAGATTAAAGTGCAAACGTTTGGCAACAAACGATTTGCGGTTTTACGTATTTTCACCTAAATCGGTGGTATATACATACCCCGATAGGCCGTTGTCGCAAGAACGGGTGCTCCTGCAAATCGTTGACCGGTAATGGTCATGAGTAGGCAAACAACGTTTACCGGAAAACCCGCTTTAACCAAAATATCCTTACTTGACACCTTTTGTATTTATTTGATTTTTAGAATTTTACATTGTTTCTTTAACACCTCTAATACGGAAAGTTATCCTCTAGGAGACAATTCCCAGGATGAAACCTCGAGTCCACATTTAATTTCAACTTCAA
>JBCCZF010000064.1:0-9276 GCA_039188035.1 Bacteroidota bacterium
CCCGGCGAACCAGGCCCCCGAGATCCTGAACAAGGAGGACAACTCGCATACCTGGACCTTCACCGAGGACCGCGGCGACGGGGCCAAGGACGTCTATATGCTCGCGGTCGAGGACGACAGCGACAACATCGCCTCCGAAGGGGGCGGCCTCAGCTTCAGTTTGACCAAGAGCGACGACCAGAAGTTCTTCGGGATCACCTCGGACGGTCTTTTGAAGGTACGCAACGAGATCGTCTACAACGAGGTCGGCGGCAACAGCTATGAGATAGAGGTGGTGGTGTCCGATTCCAATGGCCTCACGGACAGCAACAGCTATACGGTAGAGATACTGCCCCCGGTAGTGGCCAACGAGGCCCCGGTAATTCTCAATAAGGATGAAAATTCATTTGTTCATGTGGCTACTGGCGAGGATGGTACAGCCCGTATTGTTTTTGTCGTAGAGGTAGAAGACGACAATGATGCTATTGCCTCGGAAGGCGGCGGTCTGGACTTTCAATTGACCAAAAGTGACGATCAGAAGTTGCTGGGTATCGGGGAAAATGGTGTTGTACGTTTCCGAGAACCTATAGCATATATTCCTGAAGGGGACAATACCTATGAGATTGAGGTCACGGTGACCGACTCTGGGAACCTCAGCGACTCCAACATCTATACTATAGAGGTGGTACCTCCTACGGTGAATTTCTCGGTGACCTCGTTCACCTTGATCGATGCGGCGACGAACCAGCCCTTGTTCGATATCATGCCCGGCCAGGAGATCGTTTTCGGGGAGGACATCAACACGCTCTTCCTGGATATCCGTGCCAATACCACGGATGATGTGGAGAGCGTACGCCTTTCCCTGACCGGGGCCCAGGAATCCGGCCGCGTGGAGAGCCTATTGCCCTACGCACTGTTCCAGGACCTTCCTGTAGGGGACTATACGGGCAATGATTTCGCCTTCGGCGCGTACACCGTTTCCGCGGTTCCGTTCTCATTGGACGGTGCCAATGGGGCTGAAGGGGCTCCCTTTAGCGTAGACTTTAGCATTGTAATGGCCGATGTGCCCAACGAGGCCCCCGTTATCCAGGACAGGGATAACAACTCCTTTACCTTTGAGGCCACCGGTGAGACGGGCGACGGTGTCCGTATCGTCTTCAACGTTCCCGTTATGGACGACAGCGATTCGGTAAACGATGGCCTTATATTCTCCCAAGGGGATACCCCAGACAAACCGTTCTTCGGGGTGGGCCAATTAGGGAATGTATTGATCGATGCCGATGTTAGGTACCAGGAAGGTGGAGACAACGAGTACGAGATCGTGATCATCGTAGAGGATTCCGAAGGGCTTATGGATATGAATACCTATTTCATAGAGGTACTTCCACCACCGGTGAACCAGGCCCCCGTTATCACGAACGCGACGGATGATGTTATCGATTTCTATTTGCCCTTGCCCGACCCCGACCAGGAGGTCGACGGTGAGCGTATCGTCTATACCGTCGAGGTGGAGGACGACAGGGATTCGGTTGGCAACGGTCTTCTCTTCAGCCAGGACAAGGCCTCTTCCACGGACCAGACGGTCTTCGGCATCGGCCAACAGGGGAACATATTGGTAGGCAAGGCCATCGTGGAGGATCCGGACACCTATGCCGGGAGGACCTATGACATGGCGGTCCTTGTTGAGGACTTCGATGGCGGGGTGGCCAGTCACATCTTCAAGATCAGGTTACTTGCGCCGAAAGAAGAACTCTCGGTGACCTCGTTCACCTTGATCGACGCTTCGACGAACCAGCCCTTGTTCGATATCATGCCCGGGCAGGAGATCGTTTTCGGGGAGGACATCAACACGCTCTTCCTGGATATCCGTGCCAATACCACGGAGGATGTGGAGAGCGTACGCCTTTCCCTGACCGGGGCCCAGGAATCCGGCCGCGTGGAGAGCCTATTGCCCTACGCACTGTTCCAGGACCTTCCTGTAGGGGACTATACGGGCAATGATTTCGCCTTTGGCGCGTACACCGTTTCCGCGGTTCCGTTCTCCCTTGATGGGGCCAACGGTATGGAAGGGGAGATGTTTAGCGTAAGCTTTAGCATTCTTCCTGAACCCAACAACCTTGTTATAGCACCTAACCCTGTTGCGGTTACGGCGATGATTTCCTATGAAAAACCTAACGAGGTAAATACGGTACAAGTATTTGATCTGCAAGGTAGAATGGTACAATCCCATGACAACATCGGTTCCGACGCTGTTTTTGAGATGGACGTTCAGAGCCTTTCTCCAGGACTTTATATTGTTCGTACCATAGATACAAATGGTCAGAGTCATAGTCAACAGATGGTGATTAATAGATAGTGATAGTCAAAGATTAAAATATCTATAGTCAAAAGAAAGGGCTGCCTAAATAAGGCGGCCCTTTTTTATTGCATACGTTAATTACATTGAATTTTAGGAATTTAGGATGCGTTCATATATGGATGCTCCCCACCTTTCTATACATAAATTAATGAGATAACGATGACAATTTGGGTTTAGGATATGTGTAAATGGAAGTATGGTTTTTTTGTTTTTTGGGATATCTTGTCCTACTATTTTTTGTGACCTCCAAAACCTCGATTTCTTATGAAGTGTCTTTTTCTTTTTACGTTGGGCCTTATTTTCTCATTATGTCAGGCCCAGGAAAAAACCAAAATTATTTTGGATGCCGATACGGCCAATGAAGTGGATGATCCCTATGCGGTGGTAAGGGCCTTTGCCGAGACCGGCTGGGATATCCAGGCCTTAAACGCGGCCCAATGGCAGGCCAGCCAATGGTCTACGGATCGTACCATGGAGGATAGCCATAGACTTAACCAGGTCCTTATGGGCTATCTGAAACCGGAAAATACCAAAATGTTGCGGGGAGGCCATAGGCGGATGTACGATTGGGGAGATCAAGCTGTCCATTCTGCGGCTGCTTACAATATTATCACTCAGGCGAAGGCCCAACCCGGTAACGAAAAATTGACGATTATTGCGCTTGGCGCCCTGACCAATGTGGCCTCTGCACTTTTTATTGCCCCCGAAATAGCGGAAAGAATAAAGGTGTACTGGTTGGGAACCACTTACGATTTTAAGAACAACATTTCAAGACGTACGGACTTTAACGCCATGATGGATCCGCAGGCCTTGGAACTGCTATTGTCCTCAAACGTAGAAATGCATATTATTCCAGTAAGCGAGGTAAATCAAATGAAATCCGATTTTGCGGAGACCAAACAGCTTCTCGAGGGTACGCATCCGCTTGGGGACTATTTAATTGATCATTGGTATGGTCACAATGATGGTTTGCGGTACGAACGTGTTTTATGGGACATTGCCTTGATAGAAGCCATGTTACATCCGGAATGGGTCACCGAGGTGAAGGTGGATACCTTTAAAAATAAAAATGTGTACCTGTATAAGGATATTGATGAAGCCAAATTTGTGGCGGATTGCATGGCGACCATTTTGGATTATCTAAAAACCTTAAAGAAGTAGTTTTTACTTAGAACATCTCGGGAAGTGGATGCTCCCAGCCCTCGCGATACGTTCTTTGCAGCAGCGCCGTAGCCTGGGTATCGTTTGGGATCGTTCTGGTTTTGGGATCGTAGGTCAATGGCCTGCCCAGATCCATGGAGAGATTGGCCAGGATACAGCTTGCCGTGGAAATATGCCCATTGCCCATATCGGCCACAGGTTTTTGTCCGCTGTCTATGGCGGACAACAAATCCAACATATGTAAACGGGTAGCAGGTGCCGCATGTAGTTCCATGCCCTTTTCCACAAGGTCCCCGGGATATTTCTCCCTTTCATACAAGACGTCAAAGTGAAGGGGTTTTCCATCGCCCCGAGGAATAAAATCGGCTTTTTTAACGCTTCCGGCCAAAGTGCCCCTCTCGCCATAGATTTTAAAGGCCCAAGGATATTCTGGATCTACGGGATTGCCCCAGGTACGGTGGTTCCATATACAATTGAGTTCATCAAATTCGAATACAGCCGTCTGGGTATCACTAATATTGGCCTTGGCCTCTTTTTGTACAAAAATACCTCCTGTGGAACTAACCTTTTTGGGCCAGCCTAAATCCAACATCCAACGTACCGTGTCCAGCATATGCACACACATGTCCCCAACGATACCGTTGCCATACTCCATAAAAGCACGCCACCTTCGGTGTGGCAGACCGTCAAATTCCCTTAGGGGGGCAGGGCCTGTCCATAAATCGTAATCAAAGAATTCGGGAATCGCTTCCGCGCGCCGGTTTCCCTTATCCCGCATATGATAGTAACAACATATTCCTACATGGGACACCTTGCCGAGAAGTCCGGCGTCCACCACATGTTTCTTGGCATCGATCAAGTGGGGTGTACTTCTTCGCTGCGTGCCGATCTGGGCAATCTTACCATATGTATTCGCCGCGGCCAGCAGGGCCTCGCCCTCCATAACATCTACACTTATCGGTTTTTGGAGATACAGGTGCGCCCCGGATTTCATGGCCTCGATACCATGAAGGGCATGCCAATGATCGGGACTGCCGATCAGTACAAGATCCAGATCTTTTTCCGCGAGCATTTTCCGATAGTCGGTATATCGCCTGGGCGTATTCCCCGATTTTTGCCGGAGTTTTACCATTTCGGCGGCTTCCGCTAACATATGCCCGTCCGGATCGCAAAGGGAGACGACTTCCACATGGGCCACTTGGATTAGGCGAAAAAGGTCGCTCTTACCATACCAGCCCGTGCCGATCAAACCTACACGTATGGGTCTTGGGCTGTACATAAGGTCTATCCCGTAGGCCCCAAAAGAGGAGAGCGCCATGGCCGCAGTGGTTCCTTTTAGAAAGTTTCTTCTGTTGATGTATACGTTGGAACGGGCCATTTCCCCTTGTTTAGCATTGCGAATTAAAGATATTGAAATCCGAGTGAAATCCGTACTTTTAAACGGATAACTTTTAAGGGGTATGAGATGTCTTGTTTTGTTAGGGGTACTTGCCTTGTTATTGACTTTTTCCTGTAACTCCAAAGACAAAACCAAGGAATCAAATGCGGAATCACTACCTGCCACCCAGCTGAGCGGCAAGGAATTGGCCCATATCCATTGTGGGCGTTGCCATGCCTTTGTAAAGCCTGAAATGCTTCCCAGGACAAGCTGGAAAAATGACGTGCTGCCCGCCATGGGAAATCGACTGGGGATTTATAATGGCAAACACCAACCGGATAGCATTTTTGGATCGCCCTTAAGTCGACCGCTGATCGAAAAAGCGGGCATTTTTCCCGAAGCGCCCGTATTGGCCAAGGCAGATTGGGAAAAGTTGGTAGGTTATTATCTGGACAACGCCGGGGACACCCTTGTTGAACCAAGTGCAAATGCCCCTATTCTACAAAGGTTGGAGCATTTTGTGGCACGCGAACCCAAATATGCCAATGTTCCTGCTTTTACTACAATGGTAAAGATACGTAGCGGCCACAAGGGATTGGTGTTTAGCGATAGCAAGCCTAGAGGAAGTACGTTGACCTTTTTGGATACCGATCTTAAAAAGGAACATGCACTTCCCTTTAGAAATGCGCTTATCGATTACCGGGAAAAAGGGGATACCGTTTATCTGACCGCTGTGGGAAGAAATATTTTCCCAAGCAATCTTTCCAACGGTTCCGTTCAAAAAGTTTCCCTTGATGAAAAGGACATACGTAAAAGCTCCAAAATTACGATCATAAGTAAAATGCAACGACTTGCGGATGTGGTTTATGGGGACTTGAACGGCGATGGGCTGGAAGATGTGCTAGCTTGCGAATTTGGTGACCTTGTCGGTAAATTGACCTGGTTTAAAAACTTGGGCAACAACACCTATGAGCAGCATATTTTAAGGGAAAGCCCCGGCGCTGTATCCGCGATCATCCAGGATTACGATGCCGACGGGGACAATGATGTTTTCGTGCTTATGGCCCAAGGGGACGAAGGGGTGTTTTACTATGAAAACATGGGGAAAGGAACCTTTTCGGCAAAGCGGATACTTCGTTTTTCGCCCCTTAATGGGAGCCAATATATGGAGCTTGCCGACCTCAATGCCGACGGGTTGGACGATATTGTTTATGTCTGCGGGGACAATGCGGATAAAACCCCGATACTAAAGGATTACCATGGCATCTATATCTTTATGAATACTGGGAATCTTAATTTTGAACAACGGTTTTTTTACCCGCTTAACGGTGCTTACAAGGCCATGGCCCGGGATTTTGACTTGGATGGCGATTTGGATTTGGCTGCCATCTCCTATTTTCCGGATTATCGCGATTGTCCCGAAGAAAGCTTTGTATACCTGGAAAACATGGGGGGGCTTAAGTTTCAAGGACGTTCCTTTCCCCAATCCCAGAGGGGCCGGTGGATGGTAATGGATGCCGGGGATATCGATGCCGATGGGGATATCGATATTGCGTTGGGCTCCTTTGTCTATTTTTTGGCCAAGGGGGATACCACTGGGCTAAGCAAAAGATGGTTAAAGGAAAGTCCCTCTGTGCTCCTGTTGGAAAATACCACAAGACCTTGATCGGCAGGGACGCCATAGTAAAAATGTAAGCACGTTGCTAAACGCTAATACATGGAACTGAATTTTCGAAATTTCAAGCTGTATGTTCTAATGATGCTTCTGTTTCCTACAAGCCTTGCGGCACAGAATTCACCAGGGCATGATGCCGTTTTATCCGTAGAGCGTATTTGGGATCGCGCGGCACACAATGCCTTTACCAGTATGATCCAGTTTAATGGAAAACTCTACTGCGCGTTCCGGGAAGGCAATGGACATGTTTCGGATAGTAACGGCAGTATACGGGTCATTGCATCCGAAGATGGGCAAAATTGGGAATCGGTGGCATTCCTTAGTGAATTGGGGATTGATTTAAGGGATCCCCAGTTGTCCATTACCCCGGACAATAGAATTATGTTGAATATAGGTGGGTCAAAATATACGGGGGGCAAACTGGAAAGTATGCATCCCAAAGTGAGTTTTTCGGATAATACGGGCAAGGCGTTCTCACCGCCCCGTAATGTTGCATTGGATGGGCGAATAAAAAGCGAAAAAGACTGGTTATGGCGGGCAACTTGGCATAAAGGGAAAGTCTATGCCGGGGTATATCAACCTACAAAGGAGAAATCCGTTCAATTAGTGGTAAGTGAAGACGGAATCAAATATACCTTCATCACCTCCTTTGATGTTTCACATGGGAATGAGACTACGCTTAGATTCAGGCCAAATGATGAAATGGTGGCCTTGGTAAGGCGGGGCAAGAACAATCCCGGATCCCTTGGCTTTAGTAGCCCACCGTATACAACCTGGACATGGAAGGCTTTGGACAAAAAACTAGGTGGGCCCGATGTGCTTTTATTGGATGATGGGAGTATCCTTTGCGCTAGCCGGAAATATGGTGATAAGGAGGCTAAAACCATTCTAATGAAAGTAGCCTTGGATGGGACGACCAACACTATTTTAACCTTACCGAGCGCCGGGGATTGTAGCTACCCGGGACTTGTTCTTAAGGACAATATGCTATTGGTTTCCTATTACTCTTCACATGAGGAAAAGACGGCGATATACCTGGCACGAATTGCCTATGTGCCTACCATTTTTGACATGGAGGAGGGCCAATAATTTATCGGAAATAAGGATTCTAAAGGTCTCAAAAACCTTTGAGGTCTCGATTATCATCAACCTATAAACCCCTGAATACGTCGTTTCCTAAGTTATCTTCGGAACTACATAACCTTTTCTATAATCACGAGTCAGCATTTTGTTGGCTTCCTTGTCCCGAACGAACGACTCGGACTGCCCATCAATCTTAAGTTCCCTGCCCAATCGATAGGCCACATTGGCTATAAGGGGAAGCACGGTGGATCGATGCCCGGTTTCGATAGGACTGGTCAAGATGGAACGGTCGTTATTTCGTATGGACGAAATAAAGTTGGCAAAAATACCTTCGCCGCCGCTACCGGTAAGGTTCGATGCGTCATACGAATTATCTTTTTCGCCCGAGGTGGGCCCAGGTTCGTTCGTTCTGCCAAAGAAGGTTTGCCAGTTGCCGCCCGCATCAATTTGCATCCAACCCTCGGTGCCCAGGATGATGGTGCCGATTTTGATGGGTCGGGTATCGCTATTGGCCGATATGCGTCCGTCCCCGGTAATGTTAATATCGGGGAGCAGTACCCCTTCCGGACTGGTGTAGATTCCCCGGGTGCCGAATTCCAATATCTTGCCATCGGCATATTCAAAGAGCGATGTTTGGGTATTGGGGGTCTCCTGGGCCGAGTCATAGCCGTAATAGCCGCCCATGGAATTTACGCGTACCGGTAGTTCGTCCTTTCCAAGGGCCCAACGGGCTACATCAAACTGGTGTGGTCCCTGATTGCCGGTGTCCCCATTGCCATAATCCCAGTGCCAATGCCAGTTGTAGTGAAAGCGGTTTCGGTTAAAAGGCCTTTCCGGTGCGGGCCCCAGCCACATATCATAATGTACCTTGTTAAGGTAGTCTTGGGTGTAAGCTGGCTCGTAACCACTTTTTTCCAGGTTCATCCGGAACTTTTCCCCGGCTTTCATGGGGCCGTCAGGATACTTGCCAATATCCGCCCGGGGCTTAAAGCAGAGTCCCCGGGTCATATAAACCTCGCCCAATTTGCCGTCCCGTATAAACTTGATCGCCCGCTGGGTGTTGCCAATGGAGCGATTTTGGAACCCTACCTGTACCGATACGTTATACCTATTGGCCGCATTGACCATTTGCCTGCCCTCAAATACATTGTGGCTGGAAGGCTTTTCAACATACACATGTTTGCCCGCCTGGGCGCCCCATATGGTACCCAACGCGTGCCAGTGGTTCGGCGTTGCCATGGAAACCGCATCGATCTCCTTGTCATCGAAGACCCTGCGCATATCCCATTCGGTCTTGGGACGGTAACCCGCAAATTCTTCTACCTCGTCGAGACGTTTTTTAAAGAGGTTTTCGTCAATGTCCACCAAATATTTAAGGTGCACATCTTTCATCTTACCAAAATTATGGATATGGCTCCCGCCTCTTCCCCGAATACCGATAACGGCCATATTCAACCGGTCGTTGGCCCCCAGGATCCGGCTGTACGACAAGGCACTGGTAGACGATAGGAGCGCCACTCCGGTGAGGCCGGTCGATCCTTTTTTGATGAATGTTCTTCGGGTAAGCTTTTTTTTCTTGCTCATTCGATGTGTTTATTGTTAAAGAATATTATACTTTTTTGTGGTAAAATAACCCGTAGG
>JBCCZF010000065.1:0-9213 GCA_039188035.1 Bacteroidota bacterium
GTAAACTCCTTGTATTTAAGTATACCACACCGATACGTATCGGGAGCTATCCGGATAGGATTTTTAGTTATCTTAACGCCTTTTTCGAGTTGCACCCGCCTTGCCGGTCGGGCCAAAGGAGAAAGCGGGACGGAACGGTCACGGAAAGTCCCGTGGGCTTTTCGTAGAGAGGAGCAAGAGGTTACGATGGTAATAACACAATGATTTTTGGCAAATTGAAAAAGTTTGAATGGGTTCCATGAAAAAAAACATCGCAATAATTATGGGAGGGTATTCCAGTGAGTACCAAATTTCCCTAAAAAGCGGCCAGGTAGTCTTTGCACATCTGGATAGAGCCAAGTTTAACCCTTACCGCATCCATATTTTTAAGGAAAAGTGGGTGTATGTGGATGACGAGGAGAGTGAATTCCCTGTAGACCGGCACGATTTTACCATATCCCTTCGAGGTGAAAAAATTAACTTCCATTGCGTTTTTAACGCCATTCACGGGTCCCCCGGGGAGGACGGTTTAATGCCGGCCTATTTTGAGCTTTTGGGCATTCCCCAGACCTCGTGCAACCAATATCAATCGGCCTTGACCTTTAATAAGAGGGATTTGTTGAGTGTGCTAGGTGGCCACGGCATACGTTCTGCGAATTCGTATTATCTCAATTTAGGGGATCCGATCGATGAGGAAGCTATCCTGGATCGTGTGGGGCTTCCCTGTTTTGTTAAGGCCAACCGTGCAGGCAGCAGTTTTGGGATATCCAAGGTATACCAAAAAGAAGCATTGGCACCGGCGATACAAAAGGCCTATAAAGAGGACAACGAAATCCTAATCGAGTCGTTTTTGGACGGCACGGAAGTCTCGGTTGGGGTCATCACTTACCAGGGAACGACCAAGGTATTGCCCATTACGGAAATTGTTACGGAAAACGACTTTTTCGACTATGAAGCGAAATACGAGGGCAAATCCCAGGAGATTACCCCCGCCCGGATATCCCAAGAACAGGAAAGGCGGGTATCCGAACTGGCCCAAAGGGCGTATGAGGCTATAGGCATGAAGGGGTTTTCCCGAAGCGAGTTCATTTTTGTGGACAACGAACCCTATATGTTGGAAATGAATACCAATCCGGGCCTTACGGCAGAGAGCATTCTCCCAGAACAGGCCCGTACGGCAGGCATAACCCTGTCAAAGCTTTTTGAAAGTGCCATTGTGGAGGCTTTGCGGGAAAATGCCTAAATTTAGGGCATGAAGCGAGCCGTTTTTCCGGGATCTTTTGACCCTTTGACCTTGGGGCACTATGATATCATTTTTCGCGGGATTACCTTATTCGATGAGCTGGTCATTGCCATAGGGGTAAATGCAGAAAAAAAATATATGTTCTCCCTAGATGAGCGCATTCGGTTTATCCGCGAGGCCTTCAAAACCGAACCCAAAATACGGGTAGCGACGTATAAGGGGCTCACTGTGGAATTCTGCAAGGAAATCGAGGCCAATTTTATCCTTCGGGGGTTGCGGAATCCCGCGGATTTTGAATTTGAAAAGGCCATAGCCCATACCAATAGAAAACTTTCCGAGATTGAAACCGTTTTTCTGCTTACCTCCTCCGGAAAATCGTTTATAAGTTCCTCCATAGTCCGTGACGTAATTAGAAATGGCGGGGATTACACAGGTCTTGTGCCAGAAACGGTGCGCCTGTAGCAACAAACGTTCCTATGGCCCTGATTTCGATTCAAAAACATGGACTGGCATAATCCTGTTATAGTGCCATAAAACCCCACTAAAAGCAAGGGACACAACGGGTTTCGGTAAATTCACAACAAATCCGGTAAAATTTGGGATAAACGCCCTAGTTTAGTAAGAAATTACACCAGATATGTTGAAGGAACCTAGAATTCTGGCGGGCAACTATTTGATAAAACAGCTGCCCACGGCAACTGTTTTTTTAAATCGGAAGTTCGAAATCGTCCATGCCTCAGACACCTGGATTTCATACTTTTATGTTAAGGACCATGATTTAATCGGTACGTCCATATTCCAGTTTTTGGGTTGTGCCAAACAAGAATGGAGATTGGCCCTCGGCAAATGTCTGAAAGGTGCTCCCACCAAGACTGTTAAGGAATGCCATTTGGATGAATTGGGGAATGAAAAATGGTTCCAATGGTCGGCTATTCCATGGTACGACGAGGAAGAAAATATAGTCGGGGTTATTGTTCAGAATGAGGATGTGACCGAAAAAATGAACAATGACCTGTCCCTGGAGAAACTCCATATCGTTATTCGTGAGCAATCGGAAATCGCCAAAATAGGAAATTGGGAATACTCTGCCTCAAAAGACAAATTGAGTTGGTGCGATATGACCCGCAAAATCCACGGGGTTTCCACAGATTTTGTACCCACTTTGGAGAAGGTTATTGATTTTTACAAAACGGGTTACAGCAAGAATACCATATCCATGGTAGTTAATAGAGCTATCTCCGAGGGTACTTCCTGGCGTGAAAAATTGCAGATCGTGACACCCAAAGGAGCTGAAAAATGGATCATAGCCGCGGGCAAGCCCATCTTTAAAAACGAAGAATTCGTCGGATTGATCGGAACGTACCAGGACGTAAACGACGAGGTGCTTACCGATATGAGAACCCGTGAGAATGAAAAACTCCTAAAAACCTTGATCGATCACTTACCGTTGAACGTCTTTATTAAGGATAGTCAATTCCGTAAAATCCTGGCCAACAAGGCAGAATGTGATTATTTGGGCGCAAATGGGCCGGAAGAGGTCATTGGAAAGACCGACGAGGATTTCTATGACAAGGAGACTGCCAGGGCCACCCGGAAAGATGATCTAGATGTTATGACCTTGCTGAAGCCCATTTTGGGGGAAGAGCGTACAAGCATCAAAAAAGGTGGTGAAAAAGTGAGTTTTCTTACCTCCAAGATACCCTTGATCGCAGATGATGGATCTGCCTACGGTCTGGTGGGTATAAGCATGGACATCACGGGCCTTAAGCAGAAGGAAGAAGAGCTCATGGACCTCATTAATGTAACTTCCCTACAGAACAAAAAACTCATAAACTTTGCCCATATCGTATCGCACAACCTGCGATCACATGCCGCAAATTTTTCCATGCTCTTGGATTTCTTGGTGAGCGAAAAGGATGAGGAGGAAAAAAGAAACATTATAGAGATGCTATTGGGCGCGTCGGACAACCTTATGGAAACCTTGGACAACCTCAATGAGGTAGTGGCCATACGCACCAACGTTAATCGTGAAATGGAAGCGGTCAACATCAATGGAAGGATCCGGAGTGTGTTACAGGGACTTTCCAGTCTTATAAAGGAGAACAATGCCACTATTGAAAACACAGTTCCTGACGATCTATGTATAGAAGGAGTGCCGGCCTATATAGAAAGCATCTTCATTAACCTTATCACCAATGCCATAAAATACCGAAGTCCCAACCGGGATCCCAAAATAAAAATATCGGCTGTAAAGGAAAATGATCGTACCTTGCTACGTGTAGCGGATAACGGTCTGGGCATTGACCTTAAAAAGTATGGAGACAAGTTATTTGGAATGTATAAGACATTTCACGATAACAAGGATGCCAAGGGCATTGGCCTCTACATTACCAAAAATCAGATAGAGGCTATGAACGGAAAGGTAAAGACCTTTAGCGAAGTGGGCAAAGGCACTACCTTTAATATCTCTTTTGATGAAAAGAATTGATTCCATTTTCATTGTGGATGATGACCCCATAACGGTATTCGGTATTCGCAAGATGTTGGATTTTGTGGTCGAATGTCGGGATATAAGCTCCTACAAAAATGGGAAACTGGCCCTAGACCAAATCCATCAAAGGCTTGAAGCAAATGAACAGGTACCGGATGTGATCTTTCTGGATATCAACATGCCCATAATGGACGGATGGCAATTTTTGGAAGAGTTTATAAGGCTTCCCATTCATAAAAAAATACGAATCAATATCATCACTTCCTCAATAGATGATTTGGACCAAAAAAACTGGATGCGCTACAAATCCATGACGGAACATCCTATTTCCTTTAACAACAAGCCGCTTAAAAAACATGAGATAGCGGAGATTACCAAAGCGGCCTGACCCTTGCCGAACAATTTTGTTTAGTTTTGTTCAAGAACGTATTGAAGTTCTAAGTTTTGTGGACAACCATGAGAGTTTTGGGTCTTCTTTTATTGGCAATGTTGTTATCCTGCACAACCGAAAGCAAGGACGAACTCCCTGCGTTTACTACCCAATTTGAGATATCCAAGGGACGTGAGACCGCCACCTATGGACAGGTATTGGATTTCTATATTCAATTGGCCAAAAAATTCCCGGAAATCAATATGCAGACCATTGGGGAAACGGATAGTGGATACCCCCTGCACATAGTCACCTACAATCCCGAAGGTTCTTTTAACTTTCAAAAAATCCGTGAAAATAATTCGGTAATCTTAATAAATAACGGAATCCATCCTGGGGAAAGCGATGGAATAGATGCTACAATGATGTTGTATCGGGATTTGGCCATGGGCAAACAAGACCCACCAAAAAACACGGTACTCGCAACCATTCCGGTGTACAACGTAGGAGGTGCCCTCAATAGGAACAAGGATACACGGGCCAATCAAAATGGACCAAAATCCTATGGTTTTAGGGGAAACGCATTGAATTATGACCTCAACAGGGATTTTATCAAAATGGATAGCAAAAACGCAAGAACCTTTACGGAAATATTCCATTTGGTAAAACCCGATGTTTTTATTGACACCCATGTTAGCAACGGTGCGGACTACCAGTATACGCTAACCCACCTGTTTACCCAGCATAACAAGATGGGCGGGGAATTGGGTAGTTATATAAGGGAGCGGTTAACGCCCATCCTTGCGGACACCTTAAAAACTAAGAATTGGGAGATAACGCCCTATGTAAATGTGTATGACCGGGCGCCGGAAGGCGGTTTTGACCAGTTTATGGACTATCCCAGATATTCCACCGGATATGCCGCACTTTGGAACACCCTGGGCCTTATGGTGGAAACCCACATGCTTAAACCGTATAAGCAGCGGGTATGGGGCACTTATGACCTTTTATTGGGGATGTTGCGTATTGTGGATAGCGAAAGTGGGACTATTGCACGACTCCGCCAAAAAGCCAAGAGCAGGCATAGGGGTTGGACGCACTACCCCATATCATGGCAAGTAGATACTACCCGGACGACCTATATCACCTTTAAGGGTTATGCTGTGGACACTTTGTACAGTGAAGTAACCGGTTTTACACGATTAAAGTATGATCGCTCCAGGCCGTTTACCAAAAAAATCCCTTATGCAGACCACTATAAACCCCTGGATTCCGTAAAAATCCCTACGGCTTACATCCTTAAGAAACCATGGAATTCCGTTACGGGCCTTTTGGATTTAAATAAAATCACCTACACGCCCTTGCAAAAGGATACCGTGATAGAGGTGGAGTCCTATCGGATAAAGGATTTCGAGACAAGGAATTCCCCCTATGAGGGGCATTACCTTCATTTTAACACTACGGTAATCAAGGATACGGTCCGTATGGCTTTTAAAGAAGGGGACCTCCTAATCCCCGTAGACCAACCCGGTGCCCGATACCTACTGGAAACTTTGGAGCCCCAGGCCGTGGATTCATTTTTTAACTGGAACTTCTTTGATTCCATATTGCAGCGCAAAGAGGGGTTTTCCCCCTATGTCTTTGAAGAGGTGGCCGCCAAAATGCTTAAGAAAGATAGGAAGCTTCTGGAAGCGTTCACCGCAAAAAAAAGAACGGACACCCTCTTTGGCCAAAATGGGTACGCCCAATTGGATTGGCTTTACGAACGCTCCCCACATTACGAAACGGCACATCGCCAATACCCGGTATACCGTATTATGGACGCAAAATAGACGTCCAAACTATTCCCCAAAAAGGGTCTTAATATTCGTATAGGAATTCTGCAGTGCCTTTTGTATTTTTTTCGGCCCCTTCCATTTTACCTTTTCAATGCCCTCGTCCTTTTGTCCTTTTAACTTACCGGTATAGGACGTTCGCATGGCATACCAGTGTACCTCCTTTAGCTTGTACTTTCCGTTTCTTTTAAAGATATGATAGGTTGTTCTCAGAAAATTCTCGATTTTAAGGCCCTTTACCCCAGTCTCTTCCTGGACCTCTCTAAGGGCGCACTCTTCCAAGGTCTCACCTTTGTCCACTCCCCCCTTGGGTAAATCCCATTTATCATTGCGGTAAATGAACAACACCTTACCCTTCTTATTGGTCACAACGCCACCCGCCGCAATCTCCATGGGAATATTCTTGGTGAACTTCTTTAGGATTTCCTCATGGTTGGGATGGTATATGTAGGCCTCGGCCAATTTCTTTTTGGCCAGTGCGTCTATAGCTTCCTTCACGGTATCGCCATTCAAGGGATAATAGCGGCTGTTGGCAATTTCGGACAGTTCATTGGTAAGGATCAGCGGCGATTCTTTGACAAAAACTTTATACATTTGCGGCATGATTTTGGACCAGAACACCGCCAAAAAAACAGCAGAGCTTCTGCTACAAATTAATGCAATAAAGTTGAGACCTGAAAATCCATTCACATGGGCTTCAGGCTGGAAATCCCCTATCTATTGCGATAACAGGATTATTCTTTCCTACCCTACGATACGTAACTTCATACGGGAAGAATTGGCCAAACAGTTGGATTCCCTTTATGGTAAACCCGATGTTATCGCCGGGGTAGCTACCGGGGCCATAGGTATCGGAATTTTGGTAGCGGATTACCTGGGGCTTCCCTTCATTTATGTTCGGCCGGAACCCAAATCCCATGGAAGGCAAAACCAGATAGAAGGTCGGCTGGAGGCCAACCAGAGTGTAGTGGTCATCGAGGATTTGATCAGTACCGGAAAAAGTAGTTTAAACGCCGTGGAAGCCCTGCAGGAAAACGGGGCCAACGTAAAGGGCATGTTGGCTATTTTCACCTACGGTTTTAACGTAGCCCAGGCCCATTTTGGACAAAAGGGATTGGACTTGCACACCCTTGGGGATTACGACCATTTGATACAGAAAGCCTCGGAGACCGGGCACATTAAAGAAGAACAGTTGAACACTTTGTTGGAATGGCGCAAGAGCCCTTCCTCCTGGCAATCGTAAACATTATGTACATAGAAACCCCAAAAAGAATCATCTCCAAAAATCCTGCTGAAGTATTCGATTTTCTTATGGATCTTGGGAATTTTGAAAGGCTAATGCCAGATACCATTGCCAAGTTTGAACTTATTAATGAGGATCGGTTTTTGTTTGCCCTTAAGGGTATGCCCGAAATAGTGTTACAACGCAAGAGCCAAGACCCACACTCACAAATAGTCCTTGGTGCCGCCAGTGACAAACTCCCGTTTACCCTTACTACGGATATAGCCCAGGAGCCAGAAAACTCCAGTGAGATAAGGTTGCATTTCCAGGGAGAATTCAACGCAATGATGGGAATGATGATAAAGTCGCCCATCACCAATTTCATGGGTACACTCATGGACAACCTCAAAAAGGAGCTGGAAACAGCTTAGAACCTTATGATAAGGGTGGTAGGATAAACCGAATTTCCTTGAAATCATATTCCGCTGTGCACCCTCCCTCCTCCAATAGGACAATCAATTTGCCCACTTGGGATACCCCAAGGATAGTACCTTTAAAACCTAAACCTTGCCGATTTTGGAACTCGGTGACCACACCCTTTCCAAAAAGCACATTTTCATAGGACTCCCATACGCTTTTCGTTTGCCCGGTCCTTTGAAAGACTTGTCTTATATTTTTCAAAATCCGGTCCAACAGCCCCTCCAGATCTTGTTCCCTTCCCAATACCAATTTTAGGGAGGATACATTGGAAAGATTGGGGAAATGCGTTTGGTTCACATTAAGGCCTATACCTATAATAGACGCTTTGAGTGTATTTCCGGATAGTACGTTTTCTATTAATATCCCACATATCTTAGAGATACCTGACAGAATGTCGTTGGGCCATTTTATACTGAGGTCGGGCACATTGCTTTCCTTTAAGGTGTTAAAAATGGCCAGGGAAACCAAGACATTTAGAATAAAGGGGTTGTCTCCCCAGAAAATACCCCCCTTTCTCAAAACACTAAAAGTCAGGTTTTTACCCGGTTTAGAAAGCCAGTGGGCCCCCATTTGCCCTCTACCCTTACGTTGGTTTCGCGCCACAACCGTGCAGTAATCCTCTATCTCTTGGGAAGCCATTAAGGCTTTTAAATACGCATTGGTGGAGTCCGTGGCATCAAGTTTGATTAGTTGCATGCGGAACCTTTAAAATCTATTTTTGACCAATTGTTAAAACAATCTCTAAAAGAACAAAAAAATAATAACTTTGTGTAAATTAAAATTTTTGAATGCAAAAACGGAAAGCTAGTGCAGACGAGTTAATCGCTTTAATTTTACAGGGCATAGATGAGGTTAAGGGCCAAGAAGTTAGCCTACTTGATCTAAGGGAAATAGAAAACACCGTATGCGATTACTTTATAATTTGCAATGGCACCTCCAATACCCATGTCAGCGCCTTAACGGGGTCTATCCAGAAGACGGTCAGTAAGGCCATACAGGATAAACCATGGCACGTAGAAGGTGAGGATAATGCAGAATGGGTGCTTATGGACTACGTAAACGTCGTTGTCCACATCTTCCAAAAACACATTAGGGAATTTTATGATATAGAAGGGCTTTGGGGCGATGCAAAAGTCACTGAAATAGAGAATAGCATTGATCAAGCCCTAAAATAATCCCTTTCCATAAAACGCGCAACCCTTTGCACAAAGGGCAAAAAAACAAATAATGGCTAAAGATAACAGTACAAATCCCAAAAAACCCAAGTTCAGTTCTTGGTGGATATACGGATTGATAGCAATTCTATTGATCGGTTTCCAATTTTTTGGAAGCGGTAGTTTCTCCAATACCAAAAAGACCACTACCTCGGAACTTCAGGAGTATTTAAGGAACGGGGATATTGAAAAGATTCTTATTATCACCAACACCAGGCAGGCCAAGGTCTTTTTAAAGGACGAGGCCCTACAAAAGGATGTGCACAAGGATGTGAAGAATCAACCTTTTTCCTTAAATCCTGCTGCTTCCCACCAATATGTATTGGACTATGGGGATCTACAGAATTTTGAGAATGAGATCAAAAACCTCAAAGCGGAC
>JBCCZF010000066.1:0-9138 GCA_039188035.1 Bacteroidota bacterium
ATCTAACATCTAACATCTAACATCTAACATCTAACATCTAACATCTAACATCTAACATCTAACATCTAACATCTAACATCTAACATCTAACATCAATCATCATAACCATACTTTTTGTCCAATTTGTTCATCAATCGCACATACACAAAAATGAGCACTACAAAGACATAGATGGAGCCTTGTTGGGCAAACCAAAAGCCTAGTCGGAAGCCGCCAATTTGAATTTGATCAAGGGCGTCCTTAAATAGGATTCCGGCACCATAGGATACCAGAAACCATATGGTAAGCAGGATAAAAAGATACTTTACGTTTTCCCGCCAATAGGCTGAAGCTCTTTTTTGATTATCGGACATGACGTGGATTTAAAGGTAAATAATCCCGAATATGGGACAGTTTCCCCGCGAAGCAAGCTCCGAATGGTCTTTAAAAATACGTTTTTAACTCCTAAAAACCCCTATTTGTAGACTAAAAAGAAGTACGTCCTATATGAAAATGAACTCTTTTCCAATGCTGGAGAAGTAAAGGAAAAAAAAGCCCCGGTATCAAATAGGCCAATACACCACTCCGGAGGAGGAATCCCGGGAGGCCCCGGTTACCGAGGCCAGAATGTTATTTTCCTTTTGTATCCGAAGGACTCCCATTAAGGCAAAGACCAGGGCCTCCTTATACGCGATCAAGGTCTTTGAGGGAATTGCCACCTGTACTCTTTCTCCTAGTTTTTGTTGTAGCACGTCTACAAAGAAGCCATTTAGGGCGCCTCCTCCAGTAATCAAAAGCGTACTTTGGGCTTTTTGGCAATGCGGGAGTACTTGTGAGGCAATTTGTTCACAATTGTGATGAATGGCGGTATGGAGCAGATTGGCAATCGTGTCATCCGCTCCGTCCACGAGCGGGACTACTTCGTCAACAAACCACTCGAATCCCAAGGATTTGGGATAGGGCAGTTGATAATAGGGCAATGCATTGAGTTTACCCAGTAATTCCTCATTTACCTGTCCCTGACGCGCCAGTTGCCCATTTTCATCGTATGCCAAGTCTATTTTGGTGGTAATGTGGTTTAGGATCATATTGGCCAGGCCGATGTCATAGGCGATGCGCTTATCGTCCTTTTGAAAGGAGATATTGCTAATGCCTCCTAGATTGAGGCAAAAATCGTGTTCGTCAAAAAAGAGTGTATCCCCAATGGGGACCAAAGGAGCACCTTGCCCGCCCAGGGCAAGATCATTGGCCCTGAAGTCGCAGACCACCTGATGGCCCGATGCATTGGCCAGATGCTGTCCGGAGCCTATTTGGAAGGTGAGCCCCAGTTCTGGGCGATGATGTGTGGTATGGCCATGACTGGCTATAAAATCTACCTGGAGTTTGTGCTTGTCTATAAACGATTTTGATTGCTCGCCCAACCAGGTGCCGTAGGTATTGTGCAATACCAAAAGTTCTTCGGCGGGAAGATAGATGGAATGCTTTAATTGGGCTTTCATGCTATCCCCATAGACAATGTTCCGGACTTCCTTGATTTCAAACTCCCAATGGTCGTTCTCCTTCCAAATATAGCAATACGCCATATCCAGGCCATCCAATGAAGTGCCGGACATCAGGCCAATAACTTTATGCCTTACCTCACTCATGCCTCCAGTATCAATAGCAGTGAAATAGGCCTTTGGTCGTCATTGACCACTTCGGTCAATTGGGTAATCCGCATCCCGGCTTTCCCAATTGTGGAAACCCAGTCTTCCAGGGTACGGGCATACCAGGAATGCCCATGGGTGAAATTGCCCGGCAATCCTTTCCAGGAATCGCGCAGCCATTGGCTTTGGTAAGGGAGCCCTTGTTGTATCAGAAAGAAGGGGTGCAGGGTCTGTATCAGTACTTGGCCCTTTTCGTCCAGAAATGCGCCCAACTTTTGTAACAGCGGCGTTAACGAATCCTTGTCATATAGGCAAAAATTACAAATAATGGTTCCATAAGGCGCTTCGGGAATAGCCTGCCCGGCTACAACGTCCTCATAACGTAAACAATAATAGGATTCCGGGCCTTTGGTGCGTGCATTGTTCAATAAGGCGGCACTGGCATCAATACCCACTACCTTCTTTCCCATACCGGATACTTCCCGGGTTAACCAGCCCTCGCCGCAGCCCAAGTCCAACATCTTCTTGGCATCCAACCCTTCTACAGCATCCAGGATAGCGGGGTTGGTAAATTTTCTGGAGGGAATCAGGTCGGCATCGATTACCCGTATCCATTCCTGGGCATTTTTATCCCAGGAGGTCGTAACTGAATTGCTTTTATCCATGGGATATGTTTTGGTCAAGCGCAACGGGCAAGTTCCCCCCGGCACCTTGTTGGGTTAAAAAATGCAGGGCGGCCATTTCCTGGAATATGGGAAAATCCTGGTAGGCAATAACCACGGCCTTTGCCTTGTGCCAAGAAATGTGGTTGAGCAGATACGGATTCCCGAACAGATAGAGTATCACCTCCTTTTTGGCCAGAAGGTCATTGACCTGAAGGAGTTCCTGGGTTAGACCAAAGCTGTCTTTTGGGGATGCCAATGGTGGAAAAATAGGAAGGAGAACTCGATTTTCACCTTCCAGCCTTTCCAATAGATTTGTTGCTTCAACCTCTAGGGAAAGACAATCCAACGAAATGGATTTGGCAAGGGATTTAAAAAAAGGATTGTCCGCATTCCTTCCCACCGATATCCCAATAAAACCCGAATTGAGGAACTCCCGAATATCGCCTGCCTTTCCTTTAAGGCAAGTAAGGCTCTCCGTGGCCAATTTTTTGTTTAGTTCATAAGGGGCCAAATGGTTTGTCGCCTGCCCGGATTTTGGTATTTCCTTTGGAATGGACTTTTCCTTTAGCGCCCATATCCGCTTAAACGATTGTTCTATTTGATCGGTAGAAGCCCTTTCTAAAATGGTGGTTATTCCTTCTTCCGTATGTTCGGCAAAACAGAGAACATCATTTCCGGCATCGAATGCCACCCATTCCAGTTCGCCTTTCACGGGATATTTTTTGGATACGGCATGCATGTTCAGGGCGTCGGAGATGACCACGCCGGTAAACCCCATTTCATCCCTAAGAAGCCCCTTTATAATTTCCTTGGACAAACTGGAGGGATCCGCTTTCCCCTGGGCCAATGCGGGCACGCACAAATGCCCTGCCATTACCGAATCCACACCGTCCTGGATAAGTTTTTGAAAGGGATACAATTCGTTCTCCAAGAGGGCTTTCTTGGATTTATCGATTATCGGAAGCCCCAAATGGGAATCCGTTGCCGTATCCCCATGGCCTGGAAAATGCTTGATGCTGGTAAGAATACCTTCGGACTGTGTTCCCTGGATAAAGGCCAAGGCCTTTTTATAGACCTGTTCGCGCCTTTCACCGAAGGAACGATATCCAATAACCGGGTTTGCCGGATTGTTGTTGATGTCCACTACTGGGGCCAAGTTCCAATGTATTCCGGCTTTTTTACAGTCCTGGGCAATGTGTCGCCCCACCTCAAAAATGAGGTCGTTGTCTCCGGAAATAGCGCCTAAGGTCAGCGCATAGGGATATTGGGGCGTCTCCTCAATGCGCATGGCCAGGCCCCATTCGGCATCAATACTTATCAATAAGGGGTGTTTGGCGATTTTCTGATAGCGTTGAATCAAAGTAGTCAAGGTGGTAAGGCTCTCCGCGTTGTATGGGATTTCCTTGACCCCCTCATAATTGGTGGCCGCACTGGCCCGGCTGTGGAAAAAACAGAGTCCGCCTACATGCTGCTCTTTTATGACGCGCTCCAATATTTGAATTTCCTCTTCGGAATCGTTTATGAAGGCCGCGGGCATAAAAAACTGGCCCACTTTTTCTTGCAATGAAAGTTCTCTTGAAGCTTTGGAATAGGGTATTAAACGATACATCGGTTTATGTTTTTTTTCCATAGTCGGCAGGATATTTTAGATAAGGGAGTAGCAGGAGTGCCGGAAGCGCAGCGATGACCACCCAGATAAATAATCCACCATATCCCAGCCATTTTTGCATAAATCCACTGAGCATCCCGGGCAACATCATGCCCAGGGCCATAAAGCCTGTGGCAATGGCGTAATGGGAGGTTTTGGATTTTCCTTCGGCAATATAGATCAGGTACATGAGAAAGGCGGCGAAACCAAAACCGTAACCAAACTTCTCAAAAATTACGGTAGCCGTAACCGCTACGATCGAATTTGTCCCGGTAAGGGCCAAAATGGCGTAAAGAATGTTGGGTATATTCAAGGAGAGCACCATGGGCAACATCCATTTTTTAAGGCCGTCCCGGGAGATTAGAATCCCACCCAAAATTCCTCCAATGGAAAGCATAATGACTCCCACGGTGCCAAAAATGGTACCCAGTAGCTCCGTGGAATATCCCAGTCCACCTTTCTCTGGGGGATCCAAAAGGAAAGGCGCGGCCATCTTAACCAACTGGGATTCCCCAAGACGATAGGTAAGAATAAAGGCCAAGGCAATCCCGATATTGGGTTTTTCAAAAAAGGACACAAAGACCTGCAAAAATCCTTTGGGTCTTTCCTGGGGAGCGGCTAGGGCAACCTCGTACTTGGGAGTTGCAAAAAAGTTGGAAACCGTCAAGGCCAGCATAAGAAAAGCAGTCGCGATCATGGTGATGCTCCAGGCCTTGGTATTGTCCCCATATTTGTTTTCCAGAAATCCGGCCAAGATAACGATTAGGCCCTCCCCGGTAACCATGGCCAGCCGATAAAAGGTACTTCGGATTCCTACAAAAAAGGATTGTTTGTTTTCGCTAAGTCCGATCATGTAATAGCCATCGGATGCAATATCGTTTGTGGCGGAGGCAAAGGCCGCCATCCAAAAACAGGCCAAGGTGGTCACAAAGAAAAGGTTGGTAGGCAAACTGAGCCCCACTCCAAACAGGGCCAGGGCGATGAGCAATTGCATCCCCAAAAACCACTTGCGTTTGGTGCTCTTTAGGTCTACGAACGGGCTCCATAACGGTTTTAGCACCCAGGGCAGATATAGCAGACTGGTATATAGCCCAATATCGTCATTGGGTATCCCCAATTTTTTGTACATGATCACGGAAACCGTTACCACAATAACATAAGGCAACCCTTGGGTAAAGTACAGCAAGGGAATCCACACCCAGGCCCCTTTATCTTTTTGTATCATGGGTTATGTCAAAAATTAGGTTCATTACGGTATTTGTCTTTCCAGGGAAATGGGTGGTTCTTGTTTATCGGGAACATCGGCCAACCGTATCACTTTGGGCATGCTCTCCCTCCCAAAATTATCCAAAAGGGTTAACGCAAGGTATTTTTTATTTTTTAAAATTCTTCGCGGAACAACCAACTGTCCGGAATCACTCACGGGTAACTTTGCCAATATCTTTTTTATGGGATAATTTGATTTTTGTCTTGCCCCCGATGTGTACACCAGTGCGTAGGGGTATTCCTGTTCACAGCGCACGTGCAAATAGTAGTTCAAGGAATCCCTTTGAGTGGCCATAAGGACAACTCCTTTTTCCAAGGGGAGGGGTGTCCAAGGAGAGATTGGCGTTAGTGCCGGCCACTTGTAAAACTTCTTTTGTAAGTGGGCCACTACGTCTGGGTTGTTGTCCTTTAGACTTTTTGCACTGAAAAATACATTGCCCTGGACCGTTTTGGTCTTCCGGGCCAGTTTTAACTGGTCCGGAAGTTCCTTTTTACGCTGCCATGCGGCATCGCTATTGTTCCGTATTTTATAGGGGCCATTGCCGATGTACAGATTTGTGGGGTAGGGCAGGCCCCCCCACCATTCCATTACCTTTTTGTGGGAAGCGGCTTCCAGATCCATGCTCCAATAGACCTGGGGCACAATATAGTCTAGCCACCCTTCTTCCATCCAAACCAGGGGATTGGCATAAAGATCGTCATAATTGGTCTGTCCGGCTTGGGTATCCGATCCCTTGGGGTCTTTGTCCTTGTTTCTCCATACGCCAAAGGGACTTATGCCAAATTGCACCCAGGGTTTTTCGGATGCTACACTGTGATGGACCTGCTTCACCAAGGAGTCTACATTGGCACGTCTCCAATCGTCCCGGGATTGTCCAGGAAGTGCGTGGGCCCGATACGTAGATGAATCCCGAAATTGCTCCCCTTTTATTTTATAGGGGTAAAAGTAATCGTCAAAATGGATGGCATCTATAGGATATTTTCTGACCAACTCATCTATAACCGAGACCAAACGATTCCGTACTTCGGGCAACCCTGGGTTGTAATAGTATTTTTTGCCGTATGGGACCATCCACTCCGGGTGTAAAAAGAAGTCGTGCATGGGGCTAAGGATTTCCGTTTTCAAATCAAAAGTGGCCCTATAGGGATTTACCCAGGCATGGAATTCCATTCCCCTTTTATGGGTTTCCTGGATCATCCATTCCAACATTTCCCCGCTTTCGGTCGGGGCCTCTCCCTCCGTACCCGTAAGAAAGCGGGACCAGGGTGCGTATCGGGAGGGATAAAAGGCGTCCCCTGCCGTACGGACCTGTACAATGGCGGCATTAAAATTCAAATCCTGGTAAAAACCGAGGATATCCAGATAATCCTGCTTTTGTTTTTCCAGGGGGTCTGTGCCCTTTTTGGGCCAATCGATATTCACGACCGTGGCCACCCAAAAGCCCCGGAACTCCCTTTTGGGTTGGGGAATGGGCTGGAATACGCTGCAAGAAGCGCATAGTAAAAGACTTAGAAAACCGTAATTCCTTAACATCAAGTGAATAAAAAGACCTAGCATTAATAAAAATAAATGTAGGTCTTTTTAAGGTTTAAAGGATATCCAAAATCAATGTTTTATATAGTGGGATCCGCCGGGGTATTGGGGTTGCTGTTTCGTTCCAGATCCGGATAGGGATAAAAGTTTCGGTTACGTTCTTCGGTATAATCCATGGACGCTCCACTGGGCTGCGGTCTATTGAACCTACGGCTATCCTCCAGGCTTAGGCCGGTAAGGAAGAGTTCCGCCCTTCTATTTTGATATACGGCATCCAACAAGGCGTCCACGGTGTTTGGTCCAGAATATGGGGCAATACCGGCATTTACGCCAAACGGATCGTCCATGTCCGTCAGGACTTCATTGAGCGCAGCAGTTGCAGCGGCCACATCCGGAGTGGCCTTTCTGAGGTTGGCTTCCGCAACGATCAAGTTCATTTCATCCGGCAGATATACGGGAATATCCCCAGTGTTGATATTAAAGAAACCGGCCAAATCTTCAATGGGCAGCCCATTCTGGTTGGTTTCGTCCAATGGGACCAGATAAAATTCCAAACGACCATCGTCTGGGTCGAATACGAATTCCGAGGGTAAACCAAAATTGTCTCTAGGCTTGAAATTAGGAGCATCGTTTAGAAAGACCCTACTCCATATGGGATTGAGGTTTTGGGTGTCATAGGCAAAGACCGAGGTGGAGGAAAGATCTACGGCCGTGGCATCGGTGATGGCAGCATCGTAATTCCCGGCGAACAAATTATACCTGGCCAAGGATGCGTTTATGCTATTCGCTAAATCGATGTTGCCCAAGGTCACCGCATTTACGAATTCGCTGGAGACCGGTGTTGCCGCAATGGTTGATTTTGCTTCGTTCAGCAAGGTGATGACCGTATTAAAGGCCTCTTGCCTTGTGGAAAAGCTTGCATCGTTATCATTGCTTGTAGCGACGATGACCTGCTCATAGTTCAACGCCAAAAATCCAATACTCCAAGCCTTTAGCATTTTGGCATAGGCAATAAGCCCACTTTGGGTACCGGGTTCCAAATCGATAGATTCGGCATTTGCCTCAATATCCTCCGCTAGCTTTATGACCCTTAACATAGTAGACCATAATCCCTGTACATTGGAATTAAAACTGGGAAGGTCCGTACCCCCATCTTCAAGTTCGATCATATTCTGAAAAGTAGTGGTTATACCACCCTCCCTGGCTGTGATTGCCGGGGTTTCAATGGCCCATCTAAGACCAGTGGTGGAATACAATTGTTGCATGCCCACGGCAGCTGCCAAAATACCCTCCCTAGAGGAAAAGGTCTGTTCCGAAGTCGCCGCATTGGGATTTTCAAAATCGGTTTCACAAGAAGCGAATAAGAGCACTATGGGCAATAGTTTGCAAAGAATGGTTTTATAATAGCTCATATTTTTCATTTTATTTCTTTTTAGAAGTTGACACTGATCCCTAGTTGATATGTCCTTGGAATAGGCACCCCGGCGAAATCAAAACCACGAACCCCGTTGCTTTGGCCGGCGGTATTGATTTCGGGATCCCAACCGCTATAATCGTCCCACGAAAATAGGTTTCTTCCGACAAGGCTAAATTTAATGTTGTCCACAGATTTGAATGGAGCGTTTAAATTGTAACTAAAGGCCAATTCCCGCAATTTTACAAAAGAACCATCTTCTACAAATTCTTCAAAAATTCCGGCCTGTGCTCCTCCAAATCCTTTGGCCCTATTTCCCAAAAGTTCCTGACCTACATTGGAGCCGCCACCAAAAATAACATTGTCCAAAAGTCTCCTGTTCCAGTTAAAAACATCAAAACCTTGTACGGCATCAAATTGAATTCGTAAGTCGAAATTTTTATAGGAAAACTCATTAATCAACGAGCCGAACCAATCCGGATTGGGATCGCCAATTACCTTGGAGGATGCCCCATCCTCTGTAGTACCCCTAAAGGGATATCCGTCGTCATCAAGTGAAATACTACCATCCGCATCGCGAGCGTAAAATTGCCTGTAAAACACTCCCAGCGGCTCCCCTTCGATGACAAAATTGGTGGCAAAACTACCCGCCAGGGCAAACTGCCCACCACCGGCGACACTAGTCACTTCGTTCTCATTTTTGGAATATGTTGCAGTGACATTCCACGAAAAATCCGCGGTCTTTATCGGGGATGCCCTTACTAAAAGTTCTATACCCGTGTTTTCAAGGTTGCCTACATTTTCTATTCGTGATCCAAAACCGGTGGAAGGCGCCAGTTCCCTGGGTAAAAGTAAATCGGTCACTTCTTGTTTGTAGTAGGTGAACTCAATACCTATTCTATTGTTTAGAAAACCTGCGTCAAATCCAAATTCAAGTTCTTCCTGTCTTTCAGGTGCAATATCAAGATCGCCTTGTTGGGTATTTG
>JBCCZF010000067.1:0-9109 GCA_039188035.1 Bacteroidota bacterium
AATATCCGAATTGGAATAAAGCTTCTAAAAGCCTGGAAATGGTAACCGCCTTTACCGAATCGTTCCTGGCACGGATACCCGGCAATACTTTTCAGGGCTGGAAGACGACCAACGACATGAATTTTACCCCTAAATGATGAAAAGATTAGTGATTACAGGTACATGGGTTTATATATCATAAAAAGACAATAAGATTTAATAAAACAATTCCTTCCTATTCGATTTAATTTGTATTTCCAACCTAATAAAACCTTCCCATATGTTGGCCGGAATCGATTATTTTATAGTGATAGCCTATATTATTGGAATGCTATTGCTAGGTCTTTATTTCAAAAAATTTGTCGGTAGTTCGGAGGATTATTTCTTAGGGGGTAAGAGTTTGCCGTTTTGGGCCATTGGTATGTCCATTGTGGTTTCCGATATCGGGGCGCTGGATTTTGTGGGCGTTTCCGGTCAAGCCTATCGGTATGGGGTAGCAGTAGGCAATTTTGATTGGGTAGGTTCTGTCCCGGCCATGCTTTTGGCCGCATTTATCTTTGTTCCCTACTTCTGGCGCGGTGGGATGTATACCATCCCGGAATATCTGGGTAGGCGTTATAACAAAGGAGTACGAACCATTGCCTCTGCTACGTGGATTTTGTTCTTTGCCCTGGATTTGGGAGTGCTATTTTGGGCCAGTGCCGTGCTTTTGAACGTTTTGATGGGATGGCCTATTTGGATATCCATAGTGTCCACCTCAGGAGTCGTGGGACTTTATACCTATTTTGGAGGTATTACCGCGGTTATCATGACCGATGTGGTGCAGATGATTATCATGTTCATCGGTGGTTTTGCGCTGGTTTTTCTTAGCCTTCATGCGGTGGGCGGTTGGGATAACCTCGTGGAGAAAATCAGTACCATGGGGCCGGAATACCAAAGCCATTTCGACATTATTCAACCGGTGGACACAGGATCACCCTTTCCCTGGACCGGTATTTTGTTTGGTCTCACCTTTGTCATGGCCAATGCCTATATGATCGGAAACCAATCCATAGTACAACGCTGTCTAACTGCCAAGAATGAGTGGCATGCCAAAGCGAGTATGATTTTTGGTTCGGCACTAAAAATGTTTATTCCAATTTTAGTCCTTTTTCCGGGTTTGATGGCGGTTGTGGTCCATCCGGATTTGGCCGACGGGGATCAGGCCCTGCCCATGATGATAAAAAGCATATTACCACCCGGTTTGGTAGGCCTTATGTTCGCTGCCTTTTTTGCCGGGCTAATGTCCAGTGTGGATTCCCTGCTGAATTCCACGGCCACCTTGTTTACCAAGGACATATATGAACCTTTTGTGAAAAAGGACGGGGACGACAAACACTATTTAAAGGTGGGGAGGATAACCACCCTGGTCTTATTGGGTATTGGGGTGGCCACGGCCCCCATAAGTAGTGATTTCCCTGGAATTTATGTGGCTATACAAACCTTTATGTCCTATTTTCAGGGCCCCTTGTTTGCCATTCTGTTGTTGGGCATTTTTTGGAAACGTACCACACAGTGGGGTGGGCTTTCAGCACTGGTAATCGGTATTGGCTTTGCTGTTTTTCTCAATGTATTCAAGGTGGATTTCTTTACTATTGAAGATCCCTTTTTATATATTTCATGGTGGTCCTTTCTCTTGGCCTTTATCATTAATATCGTAGTAAGTTTGATGACCAAAAGGCACACGGCTGCCGAACTGGAGGGCTTGGTATTCCGTTCGCGTATTTTAACCCAAAGCAAAACATAGCGCTATGCTCAATTTTGACTGGCTTGCCGGAATTTCACAGGAGACGGCCAAACTGATATTTTTTGGCCTCTACCTGCTCATTGGTCTTTTGGTTATGCTATTGCCCAATGAATATGTATACGAGGGCGTTCCCAAAGAGGATCGCCATTGGTGGAACAACTTAAAACTTTGGTCCTGGGCGGTCTTAGGCATATTGGCCATCGTTTACTACCAATTTTAACCCTAACCGGCATTACAATGGATCACGGCGCGCATACTGCAAAACAAAAAACGGCCCAAATAAACCAGGCTTTGGGTTTTTTCATATTTGCCTTTGGGGTAATCATTACCATAGCTATGGCCTTTACCGAAACCTTTGTTCAGCAGATGACGGATTTGGTCGCTGGCCTTGTTTTGATGGCCATAGGTGGAGGCATGTTCTGGAAATCAAAAAAAACACTTAAACAATACAAAAAATAAATTTAATCGGGGTGCCCATGAGGGATAGCTTTAGACTGGCTTTGCGCGATAATTGGAAAATTCAATCCTCACAAAAAGTTCTTGAAAAGGGAGCGTTGGTCGCCACCCGGGGCCATGATAAAAAAGACTGGATTCCCACAACCGTGCCCGCTACCGTTCTTGGGAATTTGGTGGCCAATGCGCATATCGAAAACCCCTATTTTGGGGAGAACCTGAAAAAAATCCCGACGGAACTTTTCAAAGTGCCTTGGTGGTACGCTACCCAATTTGAACTGGATGATATCCAATCCAGAAAATTTGCTTCCCTCATTTTCGATGGAATCAACTACAAGGCCAACGTTTGGCTTAACGGAATGCAAATTGCGGACACTGCGGCCATTGACGGTGCCTATCGGCGTACGGCTTTTGATGTAAGCACCTATCTGACCCAAGGGGAGAATGTATTGGCCATTGAAGTGATTCCGCCCAAACCAGGGGATTTTAGCATCGGTTTTGTAGATTGGAACCCGGCTCCACCAGACGGTAATATGGGTATATTTAGGCCGGTTACCTTGGAACTTCATGATGGGATATTGATTAAAGATCCCTTTGTACGGGCCAAAGTTGATTTGCCCCATTTAAAAAGGGCCCATCTAACCGTATCTACCTTATTGCAGAACGATACAGAACATTCCCTATCCGGAACGCTGTTCGGAAGCATAGGGGATTGTTTCTTTGAACAATCGGTGACCATTCCATCCCATAGGACGATGGAGATTACGTTTGCCCCAGAGGATTACCCACAATTAATCTTTGAAAATCCAAGTTTGTGGTGGCCTGCCCATTTGGGGGAACCTGAATTGTACGAACTGGATTTGGAATTTAAGATAGATAATCGTGTTTCAAGTACAGGGTATACCCGTTTTGGTATTCGTGAGGTGGAGGACTATTGGTTAGATGATATTCATCGTGGTTTTACAATCAATGGTAAAAAAGTACTGGTCAAAGGTGCCGGTTGGACGGATGACCTCTTGCTAATGGATACGGATGAAAATCTGGAAGCTCAAGTCAAGTATGTGAAACATATGAACCTGAACTGTATCCGCTTAGAGGGTTTTTGGGGAAAAGACCACAAGATTTATGACCTCTGTGATGAACACGGTATTTTGCTCATGGTTGGCTGGAGCTGCCATTGGGAGCATGAGATCCATATGGGGGTACCCGTGGACGAACGTTTCGGGGGCGTCTATAAGGCGGATCATATTGAACATGTGTCCCGGGCCTGGGAAGAGCAGATGATTTGGCTGCGTAACCATCCTAGCATCTTTGTTTGGACGGTGGCCAGTGATAAAGTTCCCATAACCGGTCTCGAAGAAAGGTATATTGAGACTTTTGCCGAATACGACCCCACCCGACCCTACTTGAACTCAACGGGAGGTGTAGGTAGTGATCAGCATGTCATTGGAAGCGAGGATGTTATAAGTGAGATAAGTGGATCTTCCGGAGTTAAAATGTTGGGCCCATACGCCTATACCGCCCCAGTGTATTGGTTTACCGATACCCATTTTGGCGGGGCATATGGATTTAACACGGAGACTGGTCCCGGGGCCCAGATACCTGTGTTGGACAGTTTAAAAAGATTTCTTCCCAACGATAAATTATGGCCCATAAACGAGGTCTGGGAATACCACTGTGGACTTTACGAATTCGCGGATTTAAGCCGGTTTGTGGAAGCTATGGGCCAACGTTATGGCGAGCCGGATTCCATAATTGCCTTTGATAAAAAGGCACAGGCTATGAACTACGAATTGATGCGGCCTATGTTCGAGGCCTTTCGGGTATATAAAGAACGGGCAACTGGTGTTATACAGTGGATGCTCAATGCCGCATGGCCCAAGATGTATTGGCAGTTGTATGATTACTATTTGATGCCCACCGCCGCATTTTATGCCACACAAAAAGCCTGCTCGCCCCTTCATCTGATCTATAATTATGGCGACCATGGGGTCTATTTGGTCAATGATCACTTATTTGGGGTTAAGGATGTAAAAGCATGGATACGGATTTACGATATCAATTCCCAATTGCTTTGGGAGGAACATGCGAGTACGGAAGCTCCACCGGGTAGTTCAACTTTTCTGGGCAAGGTAAAGGAGATTCCGAACATATCTATGGCATATTTTTTGGATCTGCGGCTTTTTGATACAGCACAAGAGCAGATCAACACCAATTTTTATTGGCTTTCCATGAAGGAGGAGGTGTTGGACTATGAGGCCAATTTGGGGGAATTTGCCTTTCATACCCCAAGCAGGACATATGCGGACCTTCGCATGCTTAATACCCTGCCCCGGGTGGAGGTGTTTGTTCATACACTTTTTGAACAACAAGGAGGGGAGTACACCGTTGCCGTAAGCCTGGAAAACAAGGGATATACCATCGCCTTTATGATATATCTGCATGTGGTGGAAAAAGAAACCGGGGAACGTATACTCCCCATTTTCTGGGAAGACAATTATATCAGTTTGCTTCCAGGGGAGCAAAGGAGCTTAAAAGCAACTTTTAAAAGCAAAGCCGTTCCAGAGCTACAGGTGGATGGCTGGAATATAAATAAAATCAGCGATGAAAAAATTAGCGATCCAAGGCGGGAAGCCCTCCCGTGATACCACTACAAATCCTTGGCCCAAATGGCCCGTTTGGGGCAAAGAGGAGGAGCAAGCACTGATAGAAGTTTTAAACAGTGGGGTTTGGTCATATAACGGGCCCAAGGAAATGGAGTTTAACCGACGTTTTGCCGAGTTTACGGGTACAAAATATGCTATTTGTACCGTAAATGGTACAGTTACCATGCAGTTAGCCTTGGAGGCCATGGGCATTGGCGTAGGGGATGAAGTAATTGTTCCCGCGATTACCTGGCAAGCCACTGCCGCTACGGTCATTGATGTGAACGCCACCCCTATTTTGGTGGATGTCCTTGAAGAGACCTGGTGTATTGACCCGCGAGAGATCGAAAAGGCGATTACCCCCAAGACCAAGGCCATAATTCCTGTTCATCTGTACGGTGCCTTTGCCGATATGGATGCCATTATGGCCATTGCCCGGAAACACAATTTATACGTTATTGAGGACTGTGCCCACAAACACGGTGGGGAATGGAAGGGAAAAAAGGCAGGCAGCATTGGCCATGTGGGCAGTTTTAGCTTTCAATTGTCCAAGCACCTTACCGCTGGGGAAGGGGGTTCCATGACCACGGACGACCCCGATTTGGCGGAGAAATTGGACGCCTTGAGAAACTGCGGGAGAAGACCTGAAGGCGATTCCCTAATAGGCGCGGATAAAGGTATCGGGGACTATGGTGACGATGGCAACTTCATCCAGTCGGGAAACCTTAGGATTACAGAGTTTCAGACGGCTATTTTGGTGGAAGGCCTAAAGCGACTGCCGGAACAGAATGCCAACCGGGATGCCAATGGAGCCTATTTAAACAACCTGTTGAAGGATATTCCCGGAATACGCCCACTGCGAAGGGACGATAGGGAAACCAAAAAAGCGTATTTCAATTTTGCTTTTAGGTATGTCAAAGAGGAATTCAAAGGACTGCCCATAGAAAAATTTAGGCAAGCTTTGGAAGCGGAATTGGGAATTGTGGTGGACGCTTGCTATGAACCGTTGAACAACTGCGCGTTGTACGTGCCACACACCAAACCGGCAAGGCACAGATTAAACGATGCCTATTGGGCCGCCATTGATCCCACGAGGTTTCGCTTGCCCAAGGCAGAGCATATTTTTAAGGAGGTCTCTGTATGTCTACACCATAAAATTCTAATGGGCACCCGATCCGATATGGATTTGATTGCCGCGGCCGTACGGAAGATTTATGATTTTGCGGAAGATTTGATTCAATAGTCAGGTTTTCCATCAATTTAAAAAAAGTCTTTGGAAACAACATATATAGCACTTATCGGAGCCGGTTATATTGCGGACTATCACGCACGGGGACTTCAAGAAATATCCCATGTGGAAATTAAGGCCGTCGTGGCCAGGACAATCGCAAGTGCCCAAGGCTTTGCCCGTAAATATAAGATTCCACATGCGTATACGGAGGTGGCAAAAGTAGTGGAAGACCCGGAGATCCATGCCGTGGTCATCTCCACGCCCAACCAGTTCCACGCCCCATATGCGATAGACTGCCTGAAACGTGGAAAAGCAGTTTTTCTGGAAAAACCGATGGGAATAAATGCCCAAGAAGGAAGGCAAATCGCCGAAGTAGCCGACGCATTTGGACAATTGGTAATGGTAGGGCATATGTGGCGATTTGATACGGAAACCAAGTACGTAAAAGATGCCGTTGCCTCCGGAAAACTGGGAAGTATATTCAAGACCAAAGGCTATGGCATTCACGAAAATTGGGGGCCTTCCGGATGGTTTACCCAAAAGAAACTGGCCGGGGGAGGTGCCCTTGCGGATATGGGGGTGCATGCCATTGATTCCATTCGCTATATCTTGGGAGACCCCAAACCCCTAAAGGTCTACGCTAGGATTGCAACCCATTTTGGAGATTATGATGTGGATGATACTGGGATTTTGGTCATTACCTGGGACAATGGTACGGAGAGTATTATCGAGAGTGGGTGGTGGCACCCGCATATGGATGGGCCGGAAGCCGGTGCAGGCGTTTTTGGAACCCAAGGATATGCCAGTTTGTTCCCTACCTTTTTAAAAATAACTACTGGAGAGGAGTCTTTTAAGAAAATCAATCCCGATTTACCGGAGCGGGAGGAACATTGTGACCAGATTATATATACCCGGCAAATGGAACATTTTGCCCATTGTATTCGGAATAAGGAAACCCCGGTTCCCGGGATAGCGGAGGGGCAAACGGTTTTGGATATCGTTGATGCGGCCTATGAATCAGCTAAGACAGGGGAGGTGGTAAGGTTTTAATTTTGAGCCGATTAATCGGAAATAATTCTTATATCTATCCAAAACCCTATTTGTCCCTTATTAGGTTCGTCTTCTCCTCGGTTTAGGACAGCCTCCGTTAAAATCACTTCATTGTAGCCTGTAGCGGGATTCCGTTAGAACAAAATCTTGACCCGAGCCCATCGGTCAAAAGAAGCTGGCTTGGGACAAGCGTAGTTCAAAGTTTGTCCGGTGGAGGCTCATGAAAAACCGTATCGTGCGGAAGGGACGATATTGAAGCTAAACGCTAAAATCCTAAAAAGGCTCTAAAATGGATTTAAGGTTTCATCCTGGGTATTGTGCCCTTGAGTCCCTATGGCTATAGGGATTTGGGGTGTTCATGGTGATTTAAAATATTGAAAAATCAAACGTATAAAAACCTGTCGATAGTTGTACATCCATGTCGCTGAAGCTCGTCCGCATGTGTCCCTTTGCTACTATGCCGAAGTAAGCTAGTGTAAGCACAGTCGCGACCTTATTCTAACCCTCCTCGGGCAAATGAGTCAACAAAAACTGCTTTAGGTTTTCACCCATTACCGCCCTGATTTCGGTTTCCGTAAACCCTTGATCTACCATTTCCTGTACAATCAATGGTAACCCGGTCACATCGATGGGGGTTGTGGCCGCGCCTTCGAAATCCGAACCTAAGGCCACATGTTCTATCCCTACCAAGTCGCGCACATACTTTATGGCGGCTACAATGTCCTTGACCTCCCCGGCAATGGCACCTTTGAAAAAACCGATGCCTATAAGCCCGTTTGCATCGGTAATTCGCTTAATCTGGGCGTCCGATAAATTACGGGGACTATCCTTGGTTCCCTTTACGCCGGTATGTGATACCAGGGTAGGTTTTGTACTGATATCAAGAATATCATTGATCATTTTTGGGGAAACGTGGGCCAAATCGATAATCATATCCAGCCGATCCATCTCTTTGATTACCGCCCGTCCAAAAGGTGTGAGTCCCTCGCCGGATATGCCATGGGCCGATCCACCCAATGCATTGTCAAAAAAATGGGTGGGGGCCATCATACGGACTCCTTCGTCATAGAGCTTTTGCACATTTTCCAATTTCCCTTCCAGACAATGGGCTCCTTCTATGCCCAAAAAACCTCCAATGATCTTGGGATTCCTTTTCCGCGCAGCGATAAGGTCTTTTAGGCTTTTTTGGGAAGTTACCAGAACAAATTGCTCCTTGTACTGGTCGCCGTATTCCACCAGTCTCCTGGCCTGAAATTCCGCACGATTGTAGAGACTGAACCATGTACCGGGACCCCTGCCTTGCAAAAAGTTCAAAAGGGTAATCATATCGAATGTATCCCCACTATTCTGATGAAAGTTCTGGCCCTTTGGGGATTTGGTAACTATGGTAAATGCCTGTAGGGCCATACGGGCCTCCTGCATCCGGGGAAAATCAAAATGGGCAAAGTCTACTCGGCGGGTCAGGTCCCGGTCCCAAAGCAAGGCATCACAATGCAAGTCGGCTATAAAATCAAGGGAATCGTAAAGTTTTTTTGTTTCTGGGCTTACCTGGACGACCTGTGTATATTCGACGGGGTTTGTTTCTTTTTCCAGAAGCATTGGGGCAATAAAAATGGATAATAGGTAAACGATCAGTAGGGAACCTAGGACATACCTCAATTTTTTTTTCATACGTTTAAATCTTTAGAACCTGTTTACGTTTTATCCTTCAGTTTTGTTATAGTCCTTCCCGTCTTGAACGGAGCGCCCGCCTTGCCACCGAGGCAAGATCAAGTGTTCCCATCCATCGCTGCATCTGGCTCCTCGTTCCAAGGCCGGATTACTGGCCTTTTCACTGGACCCTGTTATAAAATGCGCATTCTGGCACTGCCTAACGTCGCTTTTTTTAGACCTCCCCTGATAGTTGTCGGGCGGCAAAAAAAATGACCGGTGACAATTGCGATAGCTATCGGAACTAAAAACAAA
>JBCCZF010000068.1:0-9048 GCA_039188035.1 Bacteroidota bacterium
AAAAAACCAAACGTGGTGGTAGTCCTTATCGACAACCACGGATATTACGAGTTGAGCCGTAATGGACATCCCGTGGTACGAACCCCTCATCTGGACAATTTGACCCAAACCGGGGTCAATTTTACCGATTTCAATGCCCCCCCGTTCTGTTCCCCGAGCCGCGCTGCACTCTTAACCGGGCGTTATGCACTGCGTTCCGGGGTGCACAATACCGTGGGTGGGGTTTCCATACTCCATAGGAACGAAACAACCCTGGCCGATATGCTGAAGGCGGCAGGATACAAAACCGCTGTTTTCGGAAAATGGCATTTGGGGATGTCCCATCCATACACCCCGGATTACCGTGGTTTTGATGAACATTTTATTCACGGCGGCGGGGGCGTGAGCCAATTGGAGGACTACTTTGGGAATCTGCATATGGATGCCACCTACACGCACAATGGGCAATATGTAAAGTCCAAAGGATTTTCTACCGACGTGCTCTTTGACCAGGGCATCGATTTTATGAACCGAAACCGGGAAAACCCCTTTTTCTGTTTTATTTCAACACCGGCGGTTCATTTCCCGACCCAACTTCATCCCGAAAACGGTAAACGATTGAAAGAGCGTGGGATAACCGATGAAAAACACTTGCCCATATGGTCCATGATCGAGAATGTGGACGATAATGTAGGAAGGCTTTTGGATTATTTGAATGAAAGTGGACTGAAGGAAAACACACTGCTCTTTGTGATGTCGGACCAGGGCGTCAACGATAGGGGAGTAACACACAGGGCAGGAGAAGGAACAAAACGTGGGGTACAATATGACGAAAAGCATCAGGTGTTTTGTATGGCACAATATCCAGGGTTTACGGACAAAAGGCCCGGGGATCGCCCGGAGCTAACCGGTATTGTGGATGTTTTACCTACCATTCTTGAGGTGTGCGGTTTGGAAAAACCCGCCGAGTTGGACGGGGAAAGTATGGTTCCTCTATTGGGCGGGCCCGGACAGTGGGATTCCGATAGGAAGCTTATTATCCAATGCCCTAGGAAAAGGGAAAGGTACAAATGGGACAACGTATCCGTGAAATTTAAAAAATGGCGATTGGTAGACGGTAAGGAATTGTACAATATTGAGGAGGACTACGGACAGACCAAAAATATTATCTCGGCCCATCCCAATTTGGTAAAAGAACTGAAGGATACCTATGAGGATTTTTGGGGTTCCCTTGATTCTCCAGAGAAATTACTTGCGGTACATGTTTTAGGCGATGCGGAGGTACCCACTACCCGTTTGGTCGGAATGGACTGGTACCAGGGCGGCCACCCCTGGCCACAACAGGCTTTGGCCAAACGTACCCAACAGGGGAAATGGAAAGTTGAAATTGCCCAAAAGGGAACCTATCGCTTTGAACTACGGCACTACCCAAGGGAGGAACCACGCCCCATTGAAGCCGTGGCGGCGGCAGTTGAAATAGGTGGGGAAAAGGTTGGTAAACCTTTGGATGTCAAAGAGACCCATGCCGTATTTGAAATGAAACTCGATCAAGGGGTATATGATTTGATGACCACCTTTGAGCACCCAAAGGGTCATGAGGGAAATAAAACCTGGGGGGCCTATTTTGTATATGTGGATTTTTTGGGAGGATGATGAAACGGAATTGGGAAATCTTAGAGATTGGCGAAAGCCCTAAACGCAAAGCGCGAACCCTGTATGTATGGGCCAAACCAATTGTTCTTCTGGGTATTTTGATTTTTTTGGTCTTCTCCTATATGGAAAAAACCTCGAATCAAAAACCAAATATTATTCTTATTACGGTAGATGATCTAGGGTGGACAGATCTGGGATGTTTTGGATCTGGCTATTACGAAACGCCGCATATGGATAAGTTAAGCAAAAACGGCATACGGTTTACCAATGCCTATGCCGCAAGTGCTGTTTGCTCCCCCACCCGGGCGGCTATTCAGACCGGGCGTTATCCCGCGCGCACGGGAATTACCAATGTAATTGTCCCCCGATTTCAGGGCGGGATCGTTATCGACGGAAAAAACCCAACAGGATACCGGGAGGCTAGGGAGGGGGTAGAGTGCCCCAAAAACCTTTTGTTTCTGGAAAAGGAAGAGGTGACCCTCGCGGAACTCCTAAAACCACTGGGGTACACCTCCTGCCATGTGGGGAAATGGCATCTGGGTGAAGATGATTGGTACCCTACCGAACAAGGGTATGATTTTAATATTGGGGGCTGTGACTTCGGCCAACCACCCAGTTACTTCGATCCCTATGCCAATAAAAAACTGGATGGGATCCCCACCCTTCCCCCTAGAAGGGCCGGCGAATACCTCGTGGATCGTGAGGCGTATGAAGTGGTTCGGTTTATAGAAGAGAACAAGGAAGGCCCATTTTTCCTGAATTGGAGTCCCTATGCCGTGCATACGCCCATACAGGCGAAGGATAGTTTGATAGAAAAGTACCAAACCAAGCCAGTGACCAATCAAACAAAACCCAATTACGCGGCGATGATCGAAAGCCTGGATACGGCTATTGGATCGCTTGTGGCTTACCTAGATAAAAATGACCTTACCCAGAACACGCTGATCATCTTTACTTCGGACAATGGCGGACTTTTGGGGCCAACGCATAATGCGCCCCTACGTTTGGGAAAGGGGTATGAATATGAAGGGGGTATCCGCATTCCCCAGATTATGTACTGGCCAGGGGTTTTGGAGCAAGGGAAAATTGTGGAGGAGGCCGTAATCAGTGTGGATATATTTCCCACCATCGCCAGTGTAACCGGCGCAAAACTGCCAGATTGTGATATTGATGGCGAAAATTTGTGGCCCTTTCTCACCGCAAACACCCCTTTGAAAGAACGAAACCTGCTTTGGCACTTTCCCCACTTCAGGTTAAAAAAGGTAAAACCCTACAGTGTTCTTCGGGATGGGGACTGGAAATTCATAAAACGCTATAAAGCACAGACAGAATATGAGCTTTATGACCTGACCAAAGACATTTCCGAGGAACACGATTTGGCCCTGGAAATGCCCGAAAAGGTACGGGAAATGGAGAAAAAATTAATGGACATGCTAGACCATACGAACGCTAAAATGCCGATTCCCGAGGAACCCTAAAATGATATCATCCATGCACTTACAAAATACGTTGCCCGTCTTATTGTTATTCGTCCTTTTATCAGCTTGTAATCAAAACAAAACCAAAACAAAGGAACGCCTACCCAACATTCTGGTGGTCATGACGGACGACATGGGCTATGGGGATCCCAAATGTTTTAACCCGGATTCAAAAATACATACGCCCCATATAGACCAACTGGCCGCCAATGGTATGCGCTTTACCAATGCCCATGCCCCGGGTACCACCTGTGTGCCATCAAGGTATGGTCTGTTAACAGGGAGATACCCTTGGCGAAATTCCCGTACCACAAAAATCGGGGTCATTGAACCGGGAATGGAAACGCTTGCTTCCCGTCTTAAAAAAGCGGGATACACCACGGCCGTGGTCGGCAAATGGCATCAGGGAATGATCGATGAAAAACAGCCACAACCTGGGGTCGTCCTGGAACGCAATCCGGGGGAATATGGGTTTGATTCCCATTTTATTATGCCGGCTTCGCTGGATATCCCGCCCTATTATTATGTGCGAAATGGACTTTGTGTAGAACCGCCCACGGATACCATTGCCGCCAACAATACGCCCGGAATATCCCCCATTCAGGGGGCATTTTGGAGAAAAGGAGGCATCGCGCCCAACTTTAAAATGGAGCAGGTGGTAGATCGATTGACCGAAGAGGCGGAATCCGTGATCGGTGACCATTTTGAGGACTCCGGGAAACCCCTGTTTCTGTATTTCGCCTTGCCTTCCCCCCATACCCCTTGGCTGCCCAGCGAGGCCTACAAAGGGAAAACGATGGCCGGTGATTATGGGGACTATACTTCCCAAACCGATGGTGCCTTGGGCGCCGTAATCGCGCAGCTTAAAAAAGCGGGCCAACTCGAAAATACCCTAGTTGTGTTTACCAGTGATAACGGCCCGGTATGGTATCCGGAGGATATTGAAAAATACGGACATAGTTCCACTGGAAAACTCCGGGGCATGAAAGGCGACACTTGGGAGGGCGGCCATCGGATGCCTTTTGTAGTGCAATGGCCGGACCAGGTAAAACCCAATTCGGAGAACCACCACCTTATCTGCTTTACCGACCTGTTGGCAACGGTAGCGGAAATAACGGGAACGGAAAACCAGGGAGGCCTTAGTGCGGACAGCTTTTCCCTGCTGCATCAGTTGACCGGTGTGCCTACTACAATGCCGGAACGTAAGGAATTGGTATTGAAAGGAATGCGCAAGGGCAGTTATTTTGTGATTTCGGAGGGTTGGAAATATATCGATTACCCGGGATCGGGGGGCTTTTCCGCGCGATATGGAAGACAAGATGACCCAAATGCGCCACCCGTACAGTTGTATGACCTGCAAAACGACTTGGGCGAAACACAAAATCTGTTCGCGGAACATCCCGAGAAAGCCAACGCACTTTCTGAACTTTTAAAGCAAACCGTTAATGATACGCTTACTAAAACCCGTTAAAATGACATCCCAAACAAATCACTTGGGCACCTATTTTCCACTGTTGCTCCTTGCCGCATTTTTTGCGCCTACAATACTAAGTGCCCAAAAAAAGAAAAAGGAATGGGAACCCCAACCTGTAATCGTCCAACCGGGTAAAAAAGGAAAGGCCCCATCGGACGCCATTATTCTTTTTGACGGGGAGGATTTAAACAATTTTGTGAGCGTACCTACCGGAAAAGCGGCCGAATGGAAGGTTTCGGGTAAAAAATTCACCGTAGTACCCGGAAAAAAAGCTATTCGCACCAAAGAGGGCTTTGGCGATTGTCAGCTGCACATTGAATGGAAAACACCCCCAAAAGATACCCGTGAGGGGAAAACGAGTCAGCAGAACGGCAACTCCGGCATCTACTTTATGAGCAAGTACGAAATTCAGGTCTTGAATTCATTTCAAAACGAAACCAATCCCAAAGGTCAGGCAGGAGCCCTCTATGGCAACTTTCCCCCTTTGGTCAATGCTTCGCTTCCCCCCGGAAAATGGCAGATTTACGACATTATTTTCAAGGCCCCGAAGTTCAATGCGGCCGAAGCACTGTTGGAACCCGGTTCCTTTACCGTGTTCCACAACGGGGTATTGGTGCAGAACCATGTGCCCATAACCAAACCCACAGCGGCACATAACAAGGCATTTTCAATAAGTGAAACGGAACTGCCCCTGATGTTACAGGATCACAAGAACGAGGTAAGTTATCGAAATATTTGGATCAGAAGGTTGTAGCCTAAGAACGAAAAGTTTAAAGCACTTCAGTAATACGAAATTGATATCATAGGATTATGAAACGAAGTATACGAGTACTGGTACTATTTTTAGGGATTTCCCAGGCCCCGGTTTTTTCCCAAGCGGATTATCAATTATTCTACAACGCCCCGGCCTTCGATTGGTTACAGGCCTTGCCGGTAGGCAATGGCAGATTGGGGGCCATGGTCTATGGCGGGGTAGCCCAGGACCAGATCCAGTTTAACGAGGAAACCTTGTGGACGGGCGAGCCGCACGATTATTCCCATACCGGGGCCAGTGAACACCTGGACAAAATACGCCAGTTACTCTTTGAAGGCAAACAACGGGAAGCACAGGATTTGGCGGGCGAAGTATTTATGAGCGAACCCCTGCACCAAAAGGCCTACCAGCCCTTTGGGGATTTGATCATGAACTTTCCAGGTCACCAGGACTATACCCGGTACAAACGAACACTGGACCTGGGAACAGCTGTACTCACCACTACCTATAAGGTGGATGGCGTTACCTATACCCGAGAAGTTTTTGTGAGCAAACCCGATGATCTTTTGGCCGTAAAAATTGTTTCGGATACCTCGGGCTCCCTGGAATTTGATGTAGCCTTGGATTCACCCCACTTCCAAAAATCGGTATTTACCTATGGCGACCGCCAAGAATTGGATGTCCGGGTGGCCGATGGGGGGATGCTAGGAAAAGCGTGGTTTAAGTTAAAAACGGATGGTGCCATTACACCCGCTTATGAAAAAATTGCAGTTTCAGGGGCTACTTCCGCAGTGATAGACCTTACCGCCAAGACCAATTTCGTCAATTTTAGGGATATCAGTGGCATACCGCAGCGATATTTGAACGCCTCCGTAAAGGAAATGGCCCAACTGGATTATGAGGAGGTCAAAAAACGGCATATCGCCGATTACCAATCGCTGTACGATCGTTTTAAAATTCGTTTTGAGGGGGCCAACCGTAAGCAGCTGCCCACGGACCAACGCATCCAAAAGTTCTGGCGAGATCCGAACGATCCGGAATTTGTCTCCCTTTACGTCCAGTATGCCCGGTATTTGATGATTTCGTCTAGTCGACCTGGCGGGCAACCAGCCAATTTGCAAGGCATTTGGAACAACAAATTAAATCCCCCTTGGGATAGCAAGTGGACGACCAACATTAACGCGGAGATGAATTATTGGCCTGTGGAGGTGACCAATCTTTCGGAATGTCATGAACCCTTCTTCAACATGGTCGGGGAGGTTGCCCAGAGTGGGGCCATCGTGGCCAAGGAACACTACAATGCCGACGGTTGGGTGCTGCATCACAATACGGATATTTGGCGGGGTGCCGCCCCAATTAATGCCTCTAACCATGGTATTTGGGTAACTGGGGGCGCATGGACGGCCTCCCATCTCTGGGAGCATTATCTATTTACCCAGGACGAGGCGTTTTTAAGGGAAAAGTATCCGCTGTTAAGAGGGGCCGCCCTATTTTTTACTCAATTTTTGGTGAAGGATCCCAAAACCGGCTGGTTGATCAGTACCCCGTCGAATTCTCCGGAAATAGGCGGCTTGGTGGCCGGCCCTACTATGGATCATCAATTGATCCGGAATTTGTTTCGTATTTGTATCGAAGCTTCGGAAGTCCTGGAAACGGATCGGGAGTTTGCCCAACAATTGGCGGATTTGATTCCCCAAATCGCCCCCAACCAAATTGGGCGTCTGGGGCAGTTGCAGGAATGGTTGGAAGACAAGGACGATCCAGAGGTAAAACACCGCCATGTATCCCATTTATGGGGCGTTCACCCGGGAAACGAGATTAACTATAGGGAAACCCCTAAAATAATGGAGGCGGCCAAGCAATCCCTGGAGTTTCGGGGCGATAAGGGTACCGGATGGAGTTTGGGTTGGAAAATCAACTTTTGGGCCCGCTTTCTGGATGGAAATCGAACCTATAAACTCATAACGATGTTGCTGAGCCCCGCCGAAGACCCGGTGCGAAAGATTGGCGGCGGCTCCTATCCCAATCTTTTTGATTCCCACCCACCTTTTCAAATCGATGGTAATTTTGGCGGGGCGGCCGGTATTGTGGAGATGTTGCTCCAAAGCCACTTGGGAACTGTAGACCTGCTCCCCGCACTTCCGGAAGCCCTTCCGGACGGTACCATTTCCGGGGTAGTGGCCCGTGGCGGATTTGAACTTTCCTTTTCCTGGAAAGAGGGCCAATTACAGCAAGTACAGGTCACCTCAAAAGCGGGAAAAAAATGCCAATTGCGCTATGGGAAGCGCAAAGCGGATTTTAACACGGAAAAAGGCAAAACCTATGTCTTTAACGGAAAACTTAAAAAGAAGTAGTGGTTAAATTACATAAATTCAAGAATATAGAACGATATATTGCAATCAGTACTTTGATCCTTTGCGGAATGCTAATGAGCTGCTCCAAAGAGGTAGCAGTGGCCCCAAGGCCCAATATCATATTGATTCTGTCGGACGATATGGGGTATTCCGATATCGGTTGTTATGGCGGGGAAATCGAGACCCCGGTTTTGGACGGTTTGGCCGCAAACGGCTTGCGTTTTACCCAGTTCTATAATACCGCGCGATGCTGCCCTACAAGGGCTTCGTTGCTTACCGGACTGTATCAGCATCAAGCCGGAGTAGGACATATGATGGGAGATCGGGGCACTCCGGGATATCGCGGGGATTTGAGTGAAAATGCCGTAACCATTGCCGAAGTCTTAAAAGAGGCCGGATACGCCACCTATATGTCGGGAAAATGGCATGTTACCCCCTACAAGGGAAAAGAGGCCAATCCGCCCAAACACAATTGGCCGTTGCAACGGGGGTTCGATAAATTTTTCGGAACAATTCATGGTGCCGGAAGTTTTTATGACCCAAGTTCCCTAAGTCGGGATAACGAATACATTGCTCCGGGAGACGACTTCTATTATACGGACGCCATTACCGATAATGCGGTAAAGTATATTGAGGATCATACCGGGGATACCCCATTTTTCCTGTACCTCCCGTACACTGCGGCGCATTGGCCCATGCACGCCCTTCCGGAGGACATTGAAAAATATAAGGGAAAATTCGATGAAGGGTGGGATAAAATGCGGGAACGTAAAATTGACCGTATGAAGGAAATGGGATTGATTCCCGCTTCCCTACAGTTATCCAACAAGGACAATATCCCGGATTGGGAGAATGCGGAACATAAGTCTTGGTACAGTTCGCTAATGGAAGTGTACGCCGCCATGGTGGATCGCATGGATCAGGGGATTGGAAGGGTTATGCATACCTTGGAAAACAAGGGATTACAGGAAAATACCCTGGTTTTCTTTTTGCAGGATAATGGGGGATGTGCCGAGGAATTTGGATTTAAGGACAACATTGTTCCCCATGATAAAACGATAAGGGCTAATGAAATTAAACCAATGGCTCCAGGCGAACTGCAAACAGGTATGGTCCCGAAATACACTCGTGATGGTAGGCCCGTATTGGTGGGCAAGGGCCTTGAACCGGGCGCGGACAATACCTATTTGGGCTATGGCAAACCTTGGGCCAATGCGAGCAATACACCCTTTCGCATGTACAAACATTGGGTGCATGAAGGTGGCATAGCCACCCCGCTTATCGTACACTGGCCCCAAGGCATACAAACTAAAAATGCATTTAGGACAGCACCCGGACATTTGATCGATATTATGG
>JBCCZF010000069.1:0-9048 GCA_039188035.1 Bacteroidota bacterium
CACTTAAAAAATTATTGGTTCTTGCATTGTTTAAGAGTTGCTTCAGCCCGCTCTTTTCCCCATTTAGGATGGAATGGGGTTTCTGGTTTAAAGTTAGCAAAAAGTTCCAAGGACCGCTCCACATCCTCGCAGTACGGCGTAACATCCTTGCCAAAGTATCGGGCCGATCCCATATCCCATTCCGCCTTGGAGAAGACCACCCTGGGATTATTCGGTGCCAACTGTAGGGCCTGTGCATAGAGCGCGGCGTTCTTCCCGGATAGGGTCACACCATAGGTAGCACCATCAAAAGAAATCCATGCCGTATTGATCATCGCCTCTAAAACCAGGATTTCAGGATTATTCGGTGAAATGGCCCCAGCGGTATCCGCATACTCCTTCGCCTTTTCCAGTAGTAGGGTTATAGTCTCCTTATCCCTTACTCCAAAGGCACTTACCGTATTCACTTGGGCCACATAATAGTAGGGCAACCAGTTATCCGGCTCCGCCGCCGCAATGCGCTCAAAAAGGTTGGAGGCTTCCACGGCCTTTCCTTCGCCCCAAAGGCCAAAGGCCTTTTGCATCCCATCGGAAAAGCGGTCTTGGGCCCAAATGCCGGAGGCCATAAGCAGTATCAAAAGTACAGTTCCATGTTTCATAATTCTGAGATTTAAGATTAACAAGACCAAAGGTGCGGGGATCCGACCTCTCCCGAAAAAAACAACGACCGAGTTGTTGGAATTGACGGATGGGTCGTAAAAATAGCCCTACCTTCGCCCCTTATTCAGCTTTATGACATTTACAGATTTAGGCCTGGAAAAATCCCTCTTGGATGCCTTAGAGGTAGAAGGCTATACCAGACCGACACCCATCCAACAACAGGCCATACCTATTCTGTTAGCAGGAAAGGATTTGTTGGGAGTAGCACAAACAGGCACTGGAAAAACCGCCGCTTTCGGCATCCCAATACTGCAGCAACTTTACCAAACCAAGAACAAACGGGGCGGAAAAAGAACCCTAAGAGCCTTGATCGTTACCCCAACGCGGGAACTTGCCCTACAGATAGGTGAGAGTCTTACCGCTTATGGAAAGTATACGGGACTGCGCAATACCGTAATCTTTGGAGGAGTAAAACAAGGAAAACAAGTTAACGCACTCCGCAATGGCATTGACATTCTTATTGCAACTCCAGGCCGGTTATTGGATCTTATGGATCAGGAATACATTTCACTCAGTGGCATTGAACATGTGGTTTTGGACGAAGCGGATCATATGCTGGATATGGGATTTATCCATGACATCCGAAAAATAATTGCAAAACTCCCCCCCAAACGACAATCCCTTTTCTTTTCGGCTACGATGCCCAAAGAAATTGTTGCCCTTTCTAGAAAGCTATTGGGCCATTTTGAGCGGGTTACCATAAAACCTGAGCAGACCACCGCTGAAAGGGTAGACCAAGGAATATACTTTGTAAGCAAGCGGAATAAAGCCAAACTATTGGTATATCTCCTCAAAGAACGGCCCAAGGATTCTGTTCTCGTCTTTTCACGTACCAAGCACGGTGCCAATAAGATCGTGAAAAAATTGTTGCAGGCAGGAATCTCTTCAGCCGCTATTCATGGTAATAAGTCGCAAGCTACCCGCCAAAGGGCATTAGCTGAATTTAAAGCTGGTGCCATTAACGTACTAATTGCCACGGACATCGCAGCCCGGGGTATAGATATTGATGAACTATCCCTGGTACTCAACTACGACCTTCCCAACGTTCCCGAGACCTATGTACACCGCATTGGTAGAACGGGACGTGCCCGTGCCAGCGGACTTGCGCTTTCCTTTTGCGATAAGGACGAAAGACCTTATCTAAAGGATATTGAAAAGCTGATCAAGCAAGAGGTTCCACGCATCGGGGAACATCCATTTGAAGACGAAACCGCTGCCACCAAAAAAGAGCCCGAACAGCGGCTTAAGCGACCTAAAGGCGCCAACACTGCACGAAATAGGAATAAAAACCGTAACCGCAAGCGTAACAGGAACGGTTCCGGAAGGTCCACCTATAAAGGACAGAACAATCCAAGCCGGAATGGAAAAAGCCGAAATAAATCCAAGGGCAAGGATTAGGATGTTATGTTTGTTACTTCAACTTCTTTTGATATTCCTCCTGAATAAAATAAAACAACCCCTACCGAATCCAGCTCAGGTATTCACTAGGGCAACTACCCATGGAGCTTGAGACCTACCCCCTGGGCCACCATGGACCAGGCTAAAAGTAAAAAGGACGATATCAAAGTTGGAATACCAATGTGGCGGATAATGGCCATACGTAAATGAAAACCACCTATTGGAAGTCCGACATGGCCACTCCAACTTCGCCAAGGGTTTTACCTTAAAACATCTTTCCATCTTCTTGTTGTACGTAACCTGTTTTAACGGAAAGGAGTATTTTGGCCGCCCTGGATTAAAGTATATAAAGCAAAGGGCACCGATTACCAATGGGAGTATATGCCAATGAGTTGAACATTATGGATGGGCGAAGAAGATAAATTTCAGGAGTGATACGAACAAGTGCATAGCACCCCGGAGCTCTCCCAGGTTTTAAAAGATGCGGAAGCTATTATCAATGCTTAGTAACAGAACTATGACTATTTCGGCAAGACCTTCGCGGATCTGACGGAAGAACGCAGGCCTTTTGCCGGTCAATCATCACTTTCCTATACACCTAAATTTATGTAACCAGGAAACAATTTCCGGGTTTTCCTTTTTTATGGAATACCTTAGATCCATTACAAATTTCTATTTGGGAAAGGAAATTTGTCCTGCTTCTCCCAAATTGGATAACGTGAGGCAACAAATCTATTTTCTTACCTTTAGGGAAATTCGTGAATGTAAAGTATATGAAAAAGTTTATACGGCTCGTCTGGGTGATGATTTTATTGAGTTGCAGTCTATCAACTGCTCAGAAAGCGGCATTGGTTTTTTTGGAATCACTAGATCAGCCACAAAGGTCCAAGGTCCAATTGGAACTTGACGACCCCTTGAGGAAGGATTGGCATTTTTTCCCCCATACCATGTTCCAGCGGGAGGGAATCCCCCTAAGTGAATTAAATGGCTCCCAAAAAGACCTTTTGTACAATTTGCTAAAGGAACATTTGAGCGAGACGGGTTACGAAAAAGTGCTACGGATCATGGCCTTGGAAGATGTGTTGCTTGAAATGGGCAGCAATCCGCATATGCGCGATTCCGAAAAGTACTATGTAACCATTTACGGAAATCCCAAAAAGGATTCCATTTGGGGGTGGTCTTTTGAGGGACACCACATTTCCTTGAATTTTGTCGTCTCCGAGGATGCAGTATCCTTTGCCCCTCGATTTTTTGGGGCTTCTCCGGCCGTAATACCCCAGGGAAAGCGAAAAGGGGAGCGAACCTTGCAAAAAGAACAGGATCTGGGCCTGGAACTTATTAACTCCTTAAGTGCCGAACAGCGTAAAAAAGCGATTTTCAAAAAGAATGCCTACGATGACATTATTTCCTTCGTTGCGTCCAAGGTGGAACCCATGGAGACCGTTGGCATTTCCTTTGCGGATCTGGATGCCCAGCAGCAACAGTTACTTATGGATTTAATCCAGGCATACCTTGCCGTAATGCCCCAGGATTTGGCCCAAAAACGCATGAACCAATTACAGGACGAAAAACCCGGACATATTCATTTTGGATGGGCGGGGGCAACGGTCATGGGACAACCCCATTACTATAGGATACAGGGAAAAAGTTTCTTGGTAGAGTTTGACAATACCCAAAACAATGCCAACCACATTCATAGTGTTTGGAGGGACTTTAGGGATGATTTTGGAAGAAATCTGATCCGGGAGCATTATGAAAATTCCGGACACCATGATCCCCAATAGATGAATCTATAAATCCCTGTAAAAGGTCAGTCCATTTTCAAAGGGGTCGTAAAATGCAAATTCCTTGGTGCCCCAGGCCGTTTCCCGCAACAGCGTGTGCCCGTTAAAAACATCCTTATCGGCATATTGGGCATAGAGTTCCTCAATATTCTCTGCAACGATACGCAACATGGGCCGGTTTACCCAGGTCTCCCATTCCGCGGCATCGTGCCATTGCAAATGTATTTCTATGGCGTCTTTTAGGATTCCTGCATACTTGGGTTTCTTGGAATCGTCCGCAAAGGCAATTTTAAAACCCAAACGATTCACATAAAAGTCCAAGGCCTCCACCACATCCTTTACGGGGAGTACGGGGTGTATTTGATGTAGATATCCTTTTAATTTCACCTGTTTAAATTGTCTTAAAACGTTCTTTCATGGGATAAATTTAGGGATATTGGCTAACTTTCCCCAGAATCCAAATTCCATGAAACGCAAAATTTTTTTTCTTATTCTTCTGGGACTATTGTTCAGTAGCCCGGCACAAAGTCAGGAAATCCGGGTAATGACCTACAACATCAAATACGACAATACCAGGGATACCGTGAACAATTGGGAAGATCGAAAATCGGCAATGGTACGTTTGATCCAATACTACCTTCCACAAGTCTTGGGGGTACAGGAGGCCCTCCATCGTCAGGTGGACTATTTGGATAAGGCCTTGCCCTCCTATGCCTATGTAGGTGTAGGACGGGACGATGGTGCACAAAAGGGCGAATATGCCGCACTATTTTACGATTCCGCTAAGCTGCATGTGGAGCGATCCAACACCTTTTGGCTGTCGGAGACCCCGGAACAAGTATCCGTGGGCTGGGACGCCGCCCTGGAACGCATTTGTACTTATGCCCTATTTAGGCATACGGAATCCCAAAAACGATTTTGGGTTTTTAACGCCCATTTCGACCATAGAGGCAAGCAGGCTCGGGAAAAATCGGCCCAACTAATCCTGGAACGTATTCGTGAATTAAACAAGAATAATCTTCCTGTGGTGTTAATGGGAGATTTAAACCTTGCTCCAGAGACCCCACCCATTCTGGAAATCAAGGAGCAAATGGAGGATGGCCTGGAAACGGCGCAAAGGCCCTTTTACGGGCCCCTGGGAACCTTTAACGGTTTTGACCCGGACAGGGTATTGGATCGTCGCATCGATTATATTTTTGTACGAAATGCCAAGGTAATGGAATACCTACACATAGATGATCGCATGGCCAACAGCAAACATATTTCCGATCACCTACCTGTTTCCTGTGTACTATCCTTGCCATAACCAGCCGAAAACCTAAAATCCTTTTGCAATGGATGCCCATGTACTTCTCCAATTCACGCCACAGACCGATCCCAACACATGGCTTGTGGTCAATGATGGTGTCATGGGCGGGCTATCCCAAGGCGCCTTTGCCATTACGGAGGCAGGCCATGGGCTTTTTTCAGGGACGGTTTCCCTGGAAAACAATGGTGGGTTCACCTCGGTACGGCATCGTTTTGAACCCTTTGAGGTAAGCAGTTACCAGTCTGTGGTTCTTCGATTACGGGGTGATGGTAAAACCTATAAATTCAGGATAAAATCCAATCAGGGAGAAAAACATTCCTATACGCTGCCCTTTGCCACAACCCGGGAATGGCAAACCGTTTCTCTGACATTTGAGAAAATGGCTCCCAAATTCAGAGGGCGCTATTTGGATATGCCCCATTATCCCGGAAAGATTATGTCCGAAATAGGCTTTTTGATAGCCAATAAGAAAAAGGAGGGCTTTCGCCTGGAAATCGACTTTATTGCATTGAGATAAGGGAATCACAAGAGAGCTTTATAAAGGCCTTTACAGATTATCCAGTTGGTTCGTTTTTTTATCCCGGCTTATCGTCCAAAAAAAGCCCACAAGGAAAAAAGTATCCGCGGGGGCCCGAATGGCACGCCTATCAAAAATACCGTTCATATTGGGTCTATCCGCATATTGATATCCATTGATGTTGTTAAACCCAAGTGCGTTACTGACCGAAAAGAAAAGGATCTTTTGTGAATCGATAAGATAAGACCAGTTTAGGCTTAGACTGTTAAAGGCTTTTGTCCTTCCGGCCAAGAATTCGGCAGTATTGGGATTGTCATAGGGTCTCCCGGAAGCATAGGTATAGGAGACACCCAATTGCGATTTTAATTTGTCCATCCAATATTTGGTGACCACGGAAAAATTATGATTGGAGGCAAAATTGGGGGTTGCCCTCTCCGGGAAATTCTGAAAATCCCGTTCGGTATCCAAAAAAGAGTAGGAAATCCAGTAGTCCAGATTGGCAAGGGATGTATTATCCCTCCAAAAAACATCCACCCCCCTTGCGTAGCCCTTGCCCCCATTGGTAAAGTTGGAGTTAAACATAACTTCAGGGGTATCAAACTTTACCAAGTTGTCATAATCCTTATAAAAAAGCTCGGCCCTAAAGGTTGTCCCATCCCCCGAAACCTGGTAATTGAGAATATAGTGCGATGTTCGCTCCACCGAAAGCTCCGAACTAAACCTTAAATATTGGCCAAGGGGATTCTGATAGAAATCACCATAGGCCACGGAGATTTGTCCTTTGTCGCCAGTGGTATACGCCAAGGAAGCTCTCGGGGCCAGATTATGCGCTTCTAAAACACCGGAATATTCCGCCCTTACCCCCAATTGTAGGGCAAACCGATTGCTAAAGAAGATATCGACCTCGGAAAAGGTAGCCACCAGATGGTCCGTGAATCCACTTTCTAATTGGAGATTGGCAGGGTCTGTGAACCGATCTTCATAATCCGTGAAAAAGTACTCACTGCCCAAGCTAAGTTTAAATCGGGAATTCCAGTTTTTCCCAAGTTTGATTTTTAAGTGGGAAGCGGTCTCCCTAGTGGTGATGGTATTATCCAACAACGTAATATCATTGGTATCGTGGGAGACACTAGCTCCACCGTACAAGGTCCAGCCCCGGTCAAAAAAGTGTTTGTAGTTGGTATTGAGATAAAGGTTGTTATTGGCAAGATGAAAGCGGACAAACTCCTCAAAATTGATATCTTCCTGATCTACGTCCAAGGAAGCGTGGTTGAATCCGGTATAGCATTTAAAAAAACCGTTTTCGCCCTTACTTCTAAATACGGCCTCCCCTGCAATGGAACTGTAAGGCGTATTCCAGCGCACGCCTTGATTATCTGGAATAAGTTCCTGATAGGGGGCCAGGTTGATGTAGGAGGTGTTTAGGCTCAGGGATTCATCATCCCAGATTTTAGTATGCCCCAAATTCCCCCCTACCGTCATAATTCCGATATCCGTACGTTCTTGATCGGGAATATCCGTGGTATTGAGCAAGAGCACGCTGGAGAGTGCTTGGCCATATTCGGCCGAATAGCCTCCGGTGCTAAAGGTAATTCCTTTGAACAGAAAAGGTGAAAACCGACTCCTTGTAGGTATGTTATTGGCCGTGGCGCTGAACGGTTGAAACACCCGCATCCCATCGATAAACGTTTGGGTTTCATTGGCCGTTCCGCCCCGAACGAACAACCGGCCATCCTCGTTTACGGTAGCCGTACCCGGTAGGGTTTGCAGGGCACCTATAAAATCCCCTACCGCACCTGCCGTGGTAACCACATCCAGGGGCTTTAGCACCGAAGCTTTGGAGTTATCCCCTGCGGCAAAGGTTCCGGCCGTTAGGGTAACCCCGGTCAATTGGTTAATGGCCTCGCGCAAGACCAGTTTCAAATCGTTAAAATAACGGACGTCCCCGGTCTGTATTGCACTTTCATACGAAATCATGGAAACCAAAAGGGTCTGGATACCCCTCTCCGAAGTAGTAAACTGAAAAAATCCCTTGTTGTCCGTGGAAGAACCGTCATAGGTACCTTCCAAATACACATTGGCCCCAGGAATGGGATTGTTATGCCCATCCATGACCCGGCCGGAAATTGGGGTCTGGGCAAAGGCCATAACCCCATAGAACAATAGTAGAACCCCTATATATTTTCCCATCATTTGTCATTTTTGATGGGATAAAATTGGATATCGTTTCCCGCTTCTGCCAAAAGGGCTTACCGAACGGTGGTTTTTCCAAGATGAAGTGTATTTTAGGGGGGCGAACAAACTTTTAGATAGATCGGGAATACCCCAATTTTGGGTGGTTGTTTATGCCGCGGGGCAAACGACTGTTTTACGGTGAAAATGCGGAATTGAATATGGGACAATTAGATATAAGGGCAATCGTTTTTATTTTGGTGATGTTAGCTTGGTGCCGAAACACAAAAACGAAACAAAAACCTTTTGCCGGTTACGAAAAGGTTTCCGTAGACCGTCTTCTTCACGTTGATGATATACGAATTCGGGATCCTTTTGTGCTTAGCGATACCCTCACGGGCAATTATTATATGTACGCCCAAATGGATAATCGGTTAAATGGAAGGGGCGATAGCAGCAAACCCAAAGGAGTAGAAGTGTATCGCAGCAAAGACCTGAAATCTTGGACGGCCCCGAAGACCGTCTTGCTACTCCCCGAAGATTTTTGGGGGCGTAATATGGTATGGGCCCCGGAAGTACACGGGTATCGAGGCAAATATTATTTATTCGTAACGATTACCTCACATGACGAACTTGATCATTTAAAGACCCCCAAGGGAAAAAGCGACTGGCCTAAATTCTATAAAAGAGGGACACAGATATTTGTCTCCGATACGCCTGAGGGGCCCTTTACCTGGTTTGACAACAAACCGCACACTCCTGCGGATTGGATGGCTTTGGACGGCACGTTATGGGAAGAGGACAAGGTACCCTACATGGTTTTCTGCCACGAGTGGGTGGAAATCGTTGATGGCACCATGGACTATGTACAGCTCAAAAAAGACCTCTCCAAAACGGTAGGTGCGCCCAAGCTGATGTTTCGCGCATCAGAAGCCGATTGGACAGGTGAACGCGAACGCCATGTCACGGATGGGTGCTATCTGTATCGTACCAAAACCGGGTCGCTGTGGATGAACTTGAGCAGCGCCATCGACGCATCGACCTCGTCCACGGTGCTGTCGACGGTAACCCAGCGACCGAGCCAGACCTCGTTCCACATGTGCCCCATCCAACTGCTGCCGACCAGGCGCTCACCCAGGGCGATTCGCGTCGGGATGCCGTGGGCGCGG
>JBCCZF010000070.1:0-8955 GCA_039188035.1 Bacteroidota bacterium
ACAAAATAGGGTAACAGGTATCAGGATTATGGACACATAGCGGTATGCCATTATTTTATTTTTAATTTGGGATACAAGCTATCAAAAAAAAGGGGATGTTCCCCTAGACCTTCGTAAAAGAAAAAGACTTCCCCGGGCAAACTGCGTTTTCTGTTGGCCTTTACCATCTTTTTAAGAAATCGTTTTGAAGGTGCATAATCATCTACTTTAAGTAGCACTCCCGGAACAAAGGGGATTGGGGAACCTGTGGGCATGAATTTCAAATTGGCATCCAAGGTTTGGGTATAGGCCTTAATATCATAACGATATACCTGGGGTATAATGGCATCCACCCAACCGTTACGTACCCAATTGGGCCAATCCTGGAGATACTCTTTCTTGCTCCAAGGGTAAATACTGGGCGCCATGGTAACGACCACTTTGGCATTTATGTCTTTGACGGTCTGGTGGATTTTTTTAGCAAAATCATTTAGCTTTTGGGCACGCCAGTTTACCCAGTGGGGATTTGTATGGTCTAGGGGTGGTCGTTGTCCGTTGTGTTCCTTTTGATAAAGGGCCACGGTGTATGGATCATATCCTGCCGTAGAAGGGTTGGCGGGCAAGCGGTCATCCCCTTGGATACCGTCTACATCATACGTTTTAATTACCTCTTGGATCAAGGACAGCAGAAAATCCTGAACCTCGGGGTCAAAGGCGTTCATCCATTGAAACCCGTTTTTGGAGACCAGGTGGCCTTTGGGGTCAATGGCCTTCCAATGCGGTCTGGAACGTAGGATATGGCCACCATCCGCTTCCTGATAGCTGCTGGAAAACCCAAACTCGAACCAGGCATGTACTTTAAGTCCCTGGGCATGTGCTTCCTGGGTCAGTTCCCTTAGGATATCCCTGTTGGCAAAACGAGGGGCCACTTTTTGCCCAAATTCCTGTTGCATAACCGCACTGGGGTAAAGCGTGTAACCCCGGTTCCAGACTACCACGTAGATGTTTTCCAGGCCATAGGTCTTGCATTTGGCTACGGCTTCTTGGATGCCCTTTTTGGAATCCAATGCCTTGCTGGCCACGTCGGTAAGCCACACACCTTTAGGGCTTTGGGACAGCCCAATATGAACTTGAAGAAGCAGTAAGACAAAAGAAAAATATCGCATACCGTAAACCTTGGCCTTTAGCCTTTTTGTTCCAATGTTTTCCAAATCTCCAACAAGGCCCGTGGGACATGGAAACAACCTTTCCATTTCCCTCCCTTGAGATGCAAATGTACCTGTCCCTGCCGATTAAGGTATCCGTACCATTCCCCTCCCTTTATCGGATCGCGAAAATGGTTCCAGGTATAGTCGTGCACCTTATGAAACCATTCCCGGGCTTTTGGGCTATGATTATGGGCATAGGTCTTGGCTAGGGCCACCAAGGTCTCCAAATGGACCCACCAAAGCTTTTGGTCGTGCTCCAACTGCTGTGGGGGATGTCCCTTAAGATCCATAAAATAGAAAATTCCTCCGTATTCCGCATCCCACCCGAACTCCAACTGCCGATACATAATTTCTTCGGCCCGCTGGAAAAGGGCCATATCCCCTTTGCGCAGTGCCAGGTTCATAACAAACCACATGGCCTCTATAGCGTGCCCCGGGTTTATCAATCGGCCTTCAAAACTGTCCACAAAGGCTCCTTGTCCGGAAATGTTTTCCAGGATAAGTCCGCTTGGCGTATGATAGAATTGATCCATGATCAAATCCGTAACCTCCCTGGTAATATGATCTACGGTTCCCATATCCAGGATATGTTCCAGTTCCAGCACCAGATTGCACAAGATCATGGGTAGGGCAAAGTTCTGGAGATTTCGGGTCCCTGGGTACAACTTATTGTATATGCCTTTTGGATTTTTTTGACGGTCAAGGATGTTCTTAAATGTGGTTTTGACCAAATTTTCATATCGGTCATTAGGGGCTATGGCATGTAACTTTCCAAAGGCCATGGCCGCGAAACAATCCGAAAAAATGTTGTAGGGTTGTACAAGGGGTTCCCCTTGTCGATTTAGTGAGAAATACCAATTGCCTTGGTTATCCTTGCCGTTCTTCTCCAAAAAATCCGCGCCCAAAAGTGCGATTCTTCTCCAGGCCTCCTTTTTTTCTACTTTTTGGTATAAAGTGGCAAACATCCATATTTGCCGGGCCTGCAACCAAATAAACTTATCGGTATCATAGATTTGATGCGTTCCGGAAATACAGCTGAAATAACCACCAAATTCTTCGTCAAGGGAGTGGGTTTCCCAAAAAGGAACAACGGCGTCCAGCAGTTCATTTTTGTATAGTGGAATAAATGAATTCAAAGGGTTTTGTTTTTTATACTAGATTCGATAGATAAGCGCAAAGATGGCCTAAATACGTTTCTTTTTTGGGTACACTATTGGTTTAAAATACGGATTGGACTTGCAATACAGTTGCATTAATACGAAACGGTCGGTTTATTATAGGTTACATCGTATTAAAATAGTCAAGATAACGATTATACAAATGTCCGGCCTGGGCATAAGCGGATTGAGGACTCATAAAGTGTGAAAATTCAAAGGTAATGGCCTTTTCACATCCGGCCCTTTTAGCCGACTCCAGTTTATGGAGTAATTTCTCAAATTTAATGGGAAGGAACTTAATGGGCATATCCCGGTCAAAGGAGTCCGTGTTGGTCCAGGAAGTGAGGCCATAGGTGTCTGCCAAGGCCTTATTCACCTTCAGATAGTCTTCTAGCTCATCATAGCCCACATGGCCATCTTGAAAGGCCACAATATCCACGCTATTTTTGATGCCATCAAAAATCTGGTCCCATTCCCTTTCGTGCTGCGCCAGGGAAATGGAGGAATCCTTGACCAAACCGCTTTGGGTGGCCATTACCGCTTTTTTTCCATCGATCCAAGGCGAAATCAAAACAGGCAGCCCTCCACTGATATCCTTACAGTGACTTCCCAAACGGGCCAGGGACTCCACGGCCCCCTTAGTGCGCCTGCTAAGCTCCAGGCTTAGGTACCATCCCCCAAAACTGGGATGGTTTCCATACGTGGAATACACCTCTTCGATAACGTGCAGGTTTATATCCACTTCATGGCTCATATCCCCCGTCTCCCAATATTTACCGCTATCGTAGGTTCCAAAAAAGAAGGTCATTTTATATTTCTGTGCCAAATCAAGGAACAGTTGCACCAAATCTGTTGGAGGACGAAAACTGCCCCGTTTTTCAATGAGATAGGTCGATGGATAAGTGAGAAATTGACGATACCCACAACGGATAAGGATAACTGTATCGATACCCATCCGTTTCATATGGGCAAAATCGGTATCCCATTCTTTGGCTCCCCAGTTCTGATGGGGGATGTCATGGCTTATTTCATCCAAAAAGGTTCCTGTAATTTGCATTTGGGAATTTGGTTTAGAGCGCTATAAAAAAGTCCGAATGGTACTTGGGGAAGACGCACGGGGACGAGTACTGCCTATGTTGGTTTTAAGAGGGAAAGTTACGCAAACTTTTGGCATCTGTACAATTGTAGTCAATCAAAAACAAGGAACCCAAGATGAATTCAATGAGCACGTCACATGGGAATGATGTTTCCATAGTCCTAGCAAAACGGCAAAAATGAGTTAGTGGGCTTCCCGAAGGAAAACCCTTTGGGAGGAAGCTATCATACGACTAATCGTCATGCCCGTCCAAGGGTTTTCGGAAGTGTTCCAGGTTCCTTCTCTCCAGCGCATACCGGTTGACCTTTTGCAGAAAATTGATAGGCCCTGGAACGGTTTCATAGCTCTGGATAAACCGAAACCCCAGCTTCACCAATGTTCTGTTGGGAGCGTTGTTTTCCGCAAAGGGTTCGCAGATCAATTGTTGAATTTGCAGGTTTTTAAAGTAACTGGGGATGGTCAACTTTAGGAACCCAGTCCCCAAGCCTCTCTTACGGGCATGGGCATTCCATATATGCAGGTGCATGGTGGCCTGTTCACCAAAACGTATGGCATTTACATTGGAGTGGCCCACGGGCTGCCCTTCCAACAACCAGATGATATAGTAATACTCCTTTTTGGAATATGGTTTGACCAATTCCTGTTGCAGTTTGTCGATCCATGTATCCCTATGCGGGAGTTTGCGCTTTTCTGCCCCCATACCCAGCAGAAATTCCGGGGAGGAGTTCCAAAAGTAGTCGACTATATTTTGGATATCGGAGGCAGTCGCTTCGCGTACGCTTAGGTTCATTTTTAGTAATACTTAGGGCCCGGTTCCAAGAGCCTGTTTTATGTTTCAAGCCCAGAAAAGTTTGGTAAAGCGCTGTACTATTGAAAGTAGGCTTTTAGCACAAACGCTAACGAGGCATATTTTCCTTTGATATCCCGGATAATGTCCATTGCTTTCACTTTTTTCCGCTGTTCAACGGAATACCCACCAAATAATCCCCCAAAGAAGTGGACAAGGGCGAAGAACAAATCGGTTTCCCCCTACAACTTCATCCAAATCCAAAACTGGGATATCATTGACGAACTTTAGGATAAGATCATCCTTGACGTGGTCATTCAAAAAGTTTTTTAGTTCCTGGGAATAGTTGCTAAAATCTTCGATTTCGGGCCAATCGGCTTGATTGTTGATAATCTGTTCCGCAAGAACCTGAATATCGATGATTTGCCGTATTATGTTGCGGCTATTGATCATTTGTCTAGTTCCACAAGCTATCCGGAATGGATTATTGGTTTTTAAAGATAGGGGGATTTATGGAATTGGGCGAGGGAAGGCTTATTATCTAACAAGAATGCGAACCTAAATCCCAAGTTAAGGAAACCCACCTGTCGCAGTGGCCTCACCAGGACTCGAACCTGGATCTAAAGTTTAGGAAACTTCTATTCTATCCCTTGAACTATGAGGCCAATCTGTTTTTGGACAGGTGCAAAAAGCGATGGCAAAAATAGAACTTTTTGGAGAAACAAGGCAAGGCCCATCCACTTTATATAAAGATGGTCTAAACGGGTTCCATAGGCAATATAGGGAAGTTATGGTCTCACCGTATACTCCAGATTTCGTACATGGGTTCGCCCTTACTGTTAAGTCCCTTATGGTGCCAATCGTTACCCTGTACCTCATAATCGAATTTTAGGGAGGCCCCCACACGGGAGTTGTCTCGGGAGAAGTACTCAATGTGCTCCACATAGTTCCCGTCCTGGGACATAAAAGACCCGCCTCCAGTACCAAAAAACTTCATGTCGTCCACATTATAGGCAATCCATTGGAACCTACCATCCTTAAGGAATTTTAAGGTCTTCCGGGCGTTTTTGTCCCCACGGCGGTCTTGGCCGGTATCGGGTCCCCGGGTGGCGAAGAGCCAGGCGCCGTCCAAGTCTTGTCCCATGGCCTTGACCTTGATGAATACCATTTTGGTTTCCAGTTGAAGTACCAGCTTTTTCTTTTTTGCGGTATAGGGGATGTCCAATGTTTTTATCCCGTCCGCCTTATAATTGGAGTTGAATTCCAGGTCAACCGCTATTTTTCCATCGGACAGGCTGTAAAACCCGCCCAAGGTCTTCAGGAATTTGGCCGGGGATTCTTCATAAGTGGATAGGATAAGGTAGCTATTGTTCAACTTTAGTTCATAGGTAACCTTATCCGAATGGGCCAAGTAAACCCCGGGTGTTATCTGGGCCTTCAGATGAAAAGCACACACTAGGCCAAAAAGGAGCAGTACTCTTTTAGTGGAAATCATGATGTTATTTTAGGTTATGGACATACTGTCTTTAGAGCGGGGAAATCCCTCAATTGGACTTGTAAAAAGGGAAACCTAAAATACAAAACAATTGGGGAATATGGGGAAGTATTTTTTCAGAAGGATATAGTTCCCATAAGTTAACGAATTCTTTTGGTTTAGAAGGTAATCCCCCCAAAAGGAATGCCGTAAATTTGTGGTTATATTCGTAAAAGTCGATTCATGAACAAAGCGGTATATATTGCCACCACGGAACCTAAAAGTGGGAAATCCCTTGTTTCCCTGGGCCTTATGCAGGTACTCTTGGGAAAGGCGGCCCAAGTGGGTTATTTTAGGCCCATAATCGACGATTTGGAACCGGGGAAACCGGACAATCATATCGATACGGTACTGTCCTATTTTAATCTCGACCTGGAACACGATGAGGCTTTTGCCTTTACCCGGAGCCAAGTAGTAAAGATGCTCAACAAGGACAGGGAAGACGAGGTATTGGATACCATTATTGGCAAATACAAGGCCATAGAGGAACGTTTTGATTTTGTATTGGTCGAGGGCACGGATTTTACGGGCGAGGGAGGTATTATTGAATGGGATATCAATATGCTTCTGGCCAAAAACCTAGGGATTCCTACCATTATTGTTTCCAGCGGGGTTGGCAAGACCCTGGAAGAGTTTAACGGGAATATGCGTTTGGCGTACGATTCCTTTAAGGAAAAGGACGTGGAGGTGCTTATGATGGTGGCCAACAAGGTCCGACCGGAAAATGTGGACTTGGTCACCCGCACCCTAAAAGAGGCACTTCCCGAGCAGGTATTATTGGGGGTAATTCCCCTTAACCCGGCCTTGGGCAATCCTACCATACGGGAAATTGTGGAACATTTGGAGGCCGAGGTACTCTTTGGCGAAGGCTATTTGAACAATCAGGCCGGGAATTTTGGGGTGGGGGCCATGCAATTGCACAATTACCTAAGGCACATGGGGCCGGATAGTTTGGTAATTACCCCAGGAGATCGCCCGGATATCCTTCTTGGGGCCTTGCAGGCGCATATTTCGTCCAATTATCCTTCCATTTCGGGAATTGTGCTTACCGGTGGCCTACGCCCCGAACCTTCCATCATAAAACTGATCAAGGGTCTGTCCGATATAGTTCCTATTGTCTCCGTACAAGGGGGCACCTTTGCCATTACGAATGCCATTGGAGCCATTGTCCCCAAGATTTACTCGGGGAACTTAAAAAAGATTACCACCTCCATCCAGGATTTTGCGAAGTATACCCCGGAAATGGAACTGGCGCAACGTTTGGTTACCTTTACCCCGACCGGAATTACCCCAAGGATGTTCCAGTACAATCTTTTGAAAACGGCACAAGCGGATAAAAAACACATTGTATTGCCTGAGGGTCTGGACGAGCGTATCCTTATGGCGGCCAAGGAGATTTTGGATACGGAGGCCGCCACGTTGACCCTTTTGGGCAATCCGGATCGGATTATGGAGAAGGTAATGCAATTGGATTTGGGCCTGGATTTTTCCAAGATATCCATTATAGATCCTATTGAATCCGAGTACTTCGAAGATTATGCCGATACCCTTTATGAGTTGCGGAAGCACAAGGGAATCAATCGTACCGTAGCGAGCGATCTTATGGCGGACGTAGCCTATTTTGGAACGATGATGGTCTTTAAAGGGCATGCGGACGGGATGGTCTCTGGTGCGGTACATACCACCCAACACACCATACGGCCGGCCCTTCAGTTTGTAAAGACCTTGCCCGGGGTTTCCCTGGTATCCTCGGTGTTCTTTATGTGCTTGCCAGATCGGGTTGTGGTATTTGGGGACTGTGCGATCAATCCGAATCCCACGGCGGAGCAATTATCGGAAATTGCCATTTCGTCCGCGGATACGGCCATGGCCTTTGACATAGAACCCAAGATTGCCATGTTGTCCTATTCTTCAGGGAGTTCGGGGAAGGGGGAGGATGTGGACAAGGTACGCGAGGCCACGGAGCTTGTTCGGCAAAAGCGATCGGATCTTAAGGTAGAAGGTCCTATACAGTATGATGCCGCCGTTGATCTAGAGGTAGGCAAAAGCAAACTGCCGGATTCCGATGTTGCCGGACAGGCCACCCTTTTTATCTTTCCGGATCTTAATACAGGCAACAATACCTATAAGGCCGTACAGCGGGAGACGGGGGCCTTGGCCATTGGGCCGTTGTTACAGGGGCTACGCAAACCGGTTAACGATCTAAGCAGGGGCTGCACCGTGGACGACATTGTAAATACGGTGGTCATTACGGCCATACAAGCCCAGGGTATTGAAGGAAAGGGATAATGTAAGGTTCCAGGGTAAAGCGAATAGTTAATGAAAGGTGCTAAGAACAGCATTTGTCCCAAAAGTGTTTTTTGAAACCAGAAACCCATTTCATGAATATTTTGGTCATCAATTCGGGAAGTTCCTCCATCAAATTTCAGTTGATAGCCATGCCGTCCGAGCATGTAATCTGCGAAGGTCAGGTAGAACGGATAGGATCCCAAGAAGCCGCACTTACCTATACAAAGGATAACGAAAGGCTAAAACAATCCCTCCCTGTACAAGATCACAGGGCGGGATTGGAGCGTATCGTTGCGCTGCTCTTGGATGCCCAAGTAGGGGCCGTTGATAACGTCTCGGATATTGATGCCGTGGGGCATCGGGTAGTACACGGTGGGGATTCTTTTGCCGAAACTACGCCCATTACCACGGCGGTGAAAGGGCAGATACAAGAATTTGCCGCCTTGGCCCCCTTACACAATCCGTCCAATCTGGCCGGCATTGAAGTTGCCGAAAAACTGTTCCCAAAGGCCCAACAGGTGGCGGTATTTGATACGGCCTTTCACCAAACCATTCCTGTCAAGGCCCGTAAATATGCTATTCCCAACAATTTTTACCAGGAACACGGTATCCAGCTCTATGGCTTTCACGGTACAAGTCATAAACATGTTGCCCAAAAGGCCATGGCGTATTTGCAAAAGGAGTCGTCCAAGATCATTACGGTGCATTTGGGCAATGGCTGTAGTATAACAGCGGTACAGGATGGGAAGAGCATGGACCATAGCCTGGGGTTTGCTCCCTCCAACGGACTTATCATGGGTTCCCGTAGCGGGGACCTGGACCATGCCCTAATCTTCCATTTGGTAAATGCACTGGGATATTCCCTGGACGAGGTAAACCGGTTGTTGAACAAGCAGAGCGGATTG
>JBCCZF010000071.1:0-8924 GCA_039188035.1 Bacteroidota bacterium
ACTTCATAGAAAAACTGGGCCGTTTTTATTTTTCCATTTTCCACCTTATACATGCAGAGTTCGTCCATGCTCCACCTTCCTTGTCCCGCAAAGGTGGCATCCATGGACATAGGAACCATAAAGTGGTTTGCGGCCACCACGGGATCACCCACGTCCCCTCCGTGCATTTCCTCGATACTCGCTTCCCATTCCTTATAGGCATTCCAGATATTTTCCTTCCCCTGGGTAATTTTTTCCCCGGGCATCCCGTCCATTTCAATACTCTCGGCATCGTCTGCGTAGAGGTCATAGGCCTCTTTATATTTGCCTTCCCTACAAAGGCTTACCAATTGATCGGCTACTTCTTGTGTTGTCATGATGAATATGTTTATTGGTTAACCCTTTAAAGGTAATGAACCGTGCCATGGACGGTTTTAAAGAAACGTTAAACTTTATTGGGTTAGAGCTCAAGTACCATGGGTTTCAAGAGGGGACGGGTTTACCTAATGGCCAAGATAGTCTGCATTTGCCCGTTCATGGTAAAGTAATCCCCGACCTTCTTGCCCAAAAGCTGTTGACCTATGGGTGTCCGGGGCGAAATACAGAAAACCGCTTGGGTGTCCTTTGTACAGAGGCCCGCGGAAATGCCCACATAATAGTGATTCTTGTCCGTTTGTACCAGACTTCCCGAAACAACCCTTTCCGGGGGGGTAGAGGAAATAGGAATCCGTTCCATTACCCGTTGTAATTTTTCGGCCTCCTGAAGTTGTTGTCCCAGTTTTTCACGTTCCAACTGCAACAGGGCCCTGCCCGTTTCATGTTTGTCCCCGGCACTGTTCTTCGTTTCCTCTTTAAGGGTATCCCGTATTTGTGCCATTTGCCCATGAATCCGCGCAACGCGCGCTCGGATGAACGTTGTACAAAAAAGATGGAGTTCTTTTTTGGAAATCGGGGGCATAGGCAGTGTATTGGGATGGCTTATCCTTCCAAATGGTACAGATCGGCCAGCTTAAATATCAAAAAACGGACAATACTACTTTCGTTCTTTCCACCGGTATACATCCGTCGCACTTCTTCCCTGTTCTCATTCTTAAAGAACCGGAGATCGTCCGAACGGTATTCGCTCAGGATATTCCAGGATTTAAGTCCCCTTAGCATTTTTTGATGTGCGGCATAGCGTTTGTTCACCAAAGTCAGTTCTTTCTGGAACCGCCTGTTGTGCTCAGAAGCATTGGCCTGTTTTTGGTTCCAAACCAGATACTCTTTTCTTAACCGCTCATCCGCTTCTTCAGCTTCGGCTATAATTTTATAATATGCCCGGGTCACCAAGGCATCGTATTTTTTATCAAAAGCATCCTCCCTTTCCAAAAAAGTACCATAACTGGTAGAACCAGGGAGGTTCCGCTCATCCAATACGGGGGTATAAAAACCGGTTTGTCTTTCCGCCCTTGGGCTCGTTTCCACCAGGAGGGAATTCCTCCAGGCTTCTGAATTTACAATTTCCCTCCAGATTTTTTTATAATCCCTTTTGTAACCGGCCCTATGTGAAGAACATGCAACAAGCTGCAATGCCATTACCAAAATCAAACCATATATGGCTCCTTTCCTACCCCGATCTCCTTTCATATAATGTCCTTTTCAAGTAAATCGCGATACCTGTTCCACGGACACCCCGATTTGCCAAAAACACCTGTCTCCTTCACGGAACCATGCCCTTATGGCCAACTGCACGAAATACAAAAAATAGGATAAGCCGGGGGGAACGTATTACCTTAATTTGTTTTAAAAGGAGTATAAGATTAGGGGTAGGTCAATATAGGAATAAAAGCTGAAAAGGGGTTAAAAACCAACTTAATTCTTACAAGTTGTAAAGGTTTTCAGGAAAGTAGATCTGCCAAATTCCTTCCCACGGTACTTCCAATGGCCACCCCCATCCCGCCAAGGCGTATCCCTCCAAATACACGATCAGAAAATTGTTCCACAATGGGGAACTTGTGCTCCCCTATCCCCATAATCCCGCTCCACCTATGCGCTATTTCAAATGGGGTTTCCGGTAGTATTACTTGGGAAAGAAGTTCTTCCAACGCATTCTGAATTAAAGGCGTTTTGCCAAAAAGTGTGGTCGCCTCCCCCTTAAGATCCAGATTTCTTCCCCCACCCAATAACAACCGGTTACCCACATTCCTAAAATAGTAGTACCCGGCATCCATATGAAAAGTTCCCCGTATGCCCAAATCCGGGATGGGTTTGGTTATTAGAACTTGGGCACGGGCCGGTTGTACCGCACTTGAAATCAGTTCGCGGGCGAATCCGTTGGTGGCGATAAACACGTTTTGTGTGGAAGTCTCAAACCGATCCGTTTTTAGGGATACGCCATTCTTGTTTTCCGTGAATTCCTGCAGCGTGCAGGAGTTTAGGATGATGATTCCTTTTTTATGCGCCAAGGCAAGCAAGGCCATCATCATTTTACCTGTATCCAGCTGTCCTTCATACTGGTGGGTAATATAGTTCTCCCGAACCTGATGGAAACGGAAGACATTGGGAGTCAAGACAAAAGGGGGCGAACCAAATATAGGGGCCAGCCAGGCATTGATATTCTCCATACGGTCCCTGCATTGCCCAAAACTTGTGTCCCTCCCGGACAAAAAGACCTCATGCCCGCCCTGTTGTCGAAAGTGCATCTGGCTATCGCCCAATAGCCTCCTCAGAAATTGGATACCCTCCCAGCGTTCCCGTACCAGTGCAAAGACCTCTTCTCTTGAATGGCCCCGAAGATCGGAAAGGATTTCGGAGAGGCTACCAAAACAGGCGAATCCTGCATTTTTGGTGCTGGCCCCTTGGGGAAGCACACCTTTTTCCAATACCACAGTTTTAGCATTGGGATACTTTTCCCGTAATCGCAAGGCACAGTTTAGTCCCACTATACCGCTACCCACAACAGTGAAATCGATGCGGGAAAGCCAGCTTTTATATTCCCAATAGCTGAACTCCATATAGCATTGGACAAGCCCCCAAACGTTTTAAGGGACGTAAGGAGCCTACAAAATCCTTGTATTTATTCCTGGGGTTCCGGCGCCATTGTAAAACCATCCATAAAGGCAGTAGTATAGTTCCCTGCCAAATAATCGGGGTGTGCCATAAGCTGCCTGTGAAACGGGATAGTAGTTTTTATCCCTTCAATGACAAATTCGTCCAGGGCGCGTTTCATTTTGTTTATGGCCTCCTCCCGGGTCTGCGCAGTAGTAATCAATTTGGCGATCATGGAGTCATAATTGGGCGGTATACTATAACCGCTATACACATGGGTATCCATGCGTACCCCATGCCCTCCGGGGGTGTGCAAGGTGGTAATTCTTCCCGGGGAAGGCCTAAAGTCATTATAGGGATCTTCGGCATTGATCCTACATTCTATCGAATGTAGCTTGGGGATATAATTGTTCCCTGAAATGGGAACGCCGCCCGCCACTAAGATCTGCTCCCGGATCAAATCATAATCCACCACTTGTTCCGTAATGGGGTGTTCCACCTGAATCCGGGTATTCATTTCCATAAAATAGAAATTACGGTGTTTATCTACCAAGAATTCCACGGTTCCCGCACCCTCATATTTTATATATTCGGCAGCCTTGATAGCGGCCTTGCCCATTTCTTCCCTCAGTTTATCGGTCATAAAGGGCGAAGGGGTCTCTTCCGTTAATTTTTGATGTCGGCGTTGTACGGAACAATCCCGCTCAGAGAGGTGACAGGCTTTCCCATATTGATCTCCAACAATCTGTATTTCAATATGCCGGGGCTCTTCAATGAGCTTTTCCATATACATGCCCCCATTGCCAAAGGCGGCCGTGGCCTCTTGCACAGCGCTCTCAAAGTTGCTTTCCATTTCCTCTTCGGATCCAATGGCACGCATCCCTTTACCTCCACCACCGGCCGTAGCTTTAATCATTACGGGATAGCCCATTTTTTTTGCGGTTTTTTTGGCATCGGCTACATCTTTTAGCAGCCCCTCTGATCCGGGTATGGTGGGCACACCAGCCTTTTTCATTGTGGCCTTGGCCGTGGCCTTGTCCCCCATTTGGTCAATTTGTTCCCCGGAAGCCCCAATAAACTTAATCTCATGCTCGGCGCATATTTTGGAAAACTTGGAATTTTCGGAAAGGAAGCCATAGCCGGGATGAATGGCATCCGCATTGGTAATCTCAGCGGCGGCAATAATATTGGGGATCTTCAAATAGGATTCGCCACTCGGGGCCGGCCCAATACAAACGGCCTCGTCCGCAAACCGTACATGTAGGCTTTCCTCATCGGCCTTGGAATATACCGCTACGGTCTTAATCCCCATTTCCTTGCAGGTCCGGATTATCCTAAGGGCAATTTCACCACGATTCGCAATCAATATCTTTTTGAACATAACGCTTAATTAAAATTCCAAAATCCAAGACCTCTGGCAGCCTGGGGTTTGTGATCCAGGATTTTCTATGAAGGGTCTACTAGGAACAGGGGTTGGTCAAATTCCACGGGGGAGGAGTCCTCCACCAAAACTTTTACGATTTTACCGGACACCTCCGACTCAATATCGTTAAACAGCTTCATGGCTTCAATAACACAGAGCACGTCCCCTGGGGCGATGGTACTACCCACTTCCACAAAGGCAGGTTTATCCGGTGAAGGTTTTCTGTAGAAGGTACCTATTATTGGCGATTTAATGGTTATGTACTTATCGCCATCGGAATCCCCGCCCTTGCCACCGGTATCCTGAGAAGTCTCCGGAGTTTCCACAACGGGCTGGGCTATCGGAGCCATGGGGGTTTGGGCCACGGGAACCTGTTGCACATAGGTAGTTTCAGGACTGGAAGATGCGGTGCCCGTACGTATGGTAATCTTGATATCTTCAGTTTCCAATTTTACCTCGCTGGCGCCTGATTTTGCCACAAACCTGATCAGACTTTGAATTTCCTTAATATCCATTGTATCGATTTTTGCGTTTAGTGCTTGTTTTTAACTGGCCATTGAACTACTAGCTACGGCCCGGGTATATTTTGGTTAGTTATACGCCCATTTAAGATAGATAGACCCCCAGGTAAAGCCTCCCCCGAAAGCGGCAAAAATAAGGTTGTCGCCCTTTTTCAATTGATCTTCATAGTCATACAGTAGCAAGGGCAAGGTTGCCGATGTGGTATTCCCATACTTGTGGATGTTCATCATTACCTTGGAAGGATCCAATCCAATCCTATTCGAGGTGGCATCGATAATCCTCTTATTGGCCTGGTGGGGTACCAACCAGGCAATGTCCGTGTGTTTCAGGTGATTTCGCTGGGCGACCTTTTCAGCCACATTGGCCATGTTGGATACCGCAAATTTAAAAACGGTCCTTCCGTCCTGAAAGATATAATGTTTTCCTTCCCTTACGGTCTGTTCCGTGGCGGGCAATAGGGAACCGCCACCTTCCATGCCCAAGTGCTCCCTTCCATTTCCATCTGCCCTTAAGTATTCGTCCAATAAGCCATTACCTTCCGTATTGGGTTCAAAAAGAACGGCCCCGCCCCCATCACCAAAAATGATACAGGTGGTTCTATCCTTATAGTTGATTATGGAGGACATCTTGTCCGCACCGATCAAGAGTACTTTTTTATATTTTCCCGACTGTACCTGCGCTGCCGCGGTAGACATTCCGAACAAAAAACTGGAGCAAGCGGCCAAAAGATCGTAGGCGAATGCGTTGGTTGCACCGATCTCGGAAGCTACAAAAGCCGCCGTAGACGCCACCAGACTATCCGGGGTAGCCGTGGCGACAATAATCATATCAATTTCCTTGGGGTCTATCGGTTTTTTACGCAACAGGTCTTCCGCAGCTTTTATGGCCAGATAACTGGATCCCTGTCCTTCCTCTGGTTTAAGGATTCTCCTTTCCTTGATTCCTGTTCGGGTAACGATCCATTCGTCGTTGGTTTCTACCATGCCCTCCAGCATTTTGTTCGTAAGCACAAAATTTGGAACATAGCCCCCTACGGCCGTAATGGCCGCCGTTAAATTCCCCATCTATGGTTAATGTTTGATATCAAAAAAAACAGTAAAAATGCCTCAAAACGCGTGAAAATTAGTCATTTTTCAGGACTTTTAGAGGAATTTTCATTCCTTTTTGGAAAAAAGTAAACCCCATGGAAAAAACGCTAATTCCTACCATCACTACATAAAAGAACCCCGCAAAAGCGGGGTTGCTCAATTTTATATCTTAAAAATTACAGAATAAGGGAAGGAAGGGGTTAGGCGTCTGCATCTTCTGTTTTATCAACTAAAACCTGACCTCGGTAATACAATTTTCCTTCATGCCAGTGTGCCCTGTGGTACAGGTGTATTTCCCCGGTAGTGGAATCGGTGGCCAAGGTAGGGGCCACGGCCTTATAATGGGTACGTCTTTTATCCCTTCGCGTTTTTGATATTTTTCGTTTAGGATGTGCCATCTGTATATTTATTTGTCCGTTATCAATTTTTTCAATGCGTCCCAACGGGGATCGTTTTCCTCAGAATCTTCTTTTGCCTTCTGTGGCCGGAGCTTTTCCAACCGATCCAGTATATCGGATTTCAAAGTACCGTCCAGAACCCCGGGATGCACTCTTTTTTGGGGTACCGCCAAAACCAACATCTCATAGAGGTATTGCGCAATAGTAATCTGGTGTTCCCCATGGGGTATGATCAATATTTCATCATCCTCATCATTGAAATCTTCCCCAAACTTCACTACCAATTCCAAGTTCCCGGAGATGGGTTGATCAAAGGGTTCACTGGTCAGGTCACAATTCACGGTCACTGTCCCGCTGGCCTTACATTTCAACTCCAGCATGGTAGTCATTTTGTTCAATTGCACCTTTACTGCAATGTTCGCCGCATTGAACTCTTCGTATCCAAAAGAAGCAAAGAACGTATTGTCTATGACGTAGTCAAAATCGTGCTTTCCCAACTTTAATCCGGAGAAAGGAATGGAATATTCCCTCTGTTTCATAGCTCCTACACTTTTTGACCTAGGCCTTAGGACGTTGGAACCCCTGTACGGTTCCATTCCAGGGGTGCAAAGATACTATTATTTTATGAAATCCCAACAATCATCCCCCAAAACTAGACTAGTAAACGTATCTTCGCTATTTAGGCACACTAACGCCGCATGCGTTGCTTTTTTAAGGGATTTTCGGTTAGCTCCCGATACTCTTCCCGATTTCGATAAATATGCAGGGCCATAAAAACAGCCTCCTTGAAGGAACTGTGATCTGCCTTGCCCTCGCCGGCAATTTCAAAGGCGGTGCCATGATCTGGGGAAGTGCGCACCTTGGAAAGTCCCCCTGTAAAATTCACGCCTTTCCCAAAGGACAGGGTCTTGAAGGGAATAAGCCCTTGATCATGATAGGCGGCCAGTACCGCATCAAACTTCATATAGCTATCGGAACCAAAAAAACTATCCGCGGAATACGGTCCAAAGACCAAATGTCCGGCATTGGCCATTTCCTGGATTACAGGTTTAAGGATCTCATCGTCCTCTTTGCCGATAACCCCGTTATCCCCACTGTGCGGGTTGATGCCCAATAGGGCAATTTTGGGTCTACGGATACCAAAATCCATCTGTAGGGATTTCGTCATTGTTCGCACCTTGGTACGGATTAAAATGGGATTTATGGCGGAAGGGGCATCCTTGACAGCCACATGATCTGTTAACAATCCCACCTTAAGGGTATTCGTTACCATGAACATAAGGCTCTCCCCTTCAAGTTCTTGGGCGAGATAATCCGTATGTCCAGGAAATTTGAACGCATCGGACTGAATGTTGTTTTTGTTGATAGGCGCCGTTACAAGCACATCGATATCTCCTTTCTTCAGCGCCTCTACAGCGGCCTTAAGGGACAATAAGGCATATTTTCCCCCTTCCGGGGTTTCTTTGCCAAAGCTAACCTGTGGGGTTTCCTTCCAGACGTTAACCACATTTATCTTTCCCAAAATGGCTTTGGATGCATACGGTATCCCTTGATATTTAAGGTTGATGTTCAGTGCATTTTTTTGAAAGGATATGGTTTTATTGGAGGCAAAGATTACGGGGGTACAAAAATCCAACATTCGGGAATCCGCAAAGGTTCTTAGGGCCACTTCACAGCCAATCCCATTGATATCCCCTATGGAAATTCCAAGTTTTATTTCTGTGCTTTCGTGCATATTTTCTTTGGCTTTATCCCTAAATTTATCGCACAAAACTACTCAATTTAGCTGGAACATGTTTACCGGAATAATCGAAGTCCTGGGCAAGGTGGCCCATTTGGAAAGTGATGGGGAAAACTTACATATTACCATTGATTCTCCATTGGCAAGTGCCTTGAAAATAGATCAGAGTGTATCCCATAACGGGGTATGCTTAACTGTGGTAGCCTTAGATGGCGACACCTATACGGTAACCGCTATAGCCGAGACCTTGGAAAAGAGCAATTTGGGCGATTTAAACGTAGGAGATGCGGTAAACCTGGAACGTGCCATGGTACTGGGCGCCCGCCTGGACGGTCATATTGTTCAGGGCCATGTGGACCAAACCGCCACATGTACGGCAGTGACCGAAAAGGATGGGAGCTGGTTTTTCTCATTTAGTTATGGCCCTGAGCAAAACAACCTTACCATAGAAAAAGGCTCCATTACCGTGGACGGCGTTAGTCTTACCGTGGTAAATTCCGGTAAGAGTACCTTTGACGTGGCCATTATCCCGTATACCTACGAAAACACCCGCTTTAATACCTATATCGTAGGTTCCCGGGTAAACCTGGAGTTCGATGTAATCGGGAAGTATGTGGCGCGGTTGTTGGAGCTAAGACAATAGCTTAAATACAAACACAAGGTTCAAACATATTGTGTCTATTGTTTCGGGTTCCAGGTTTCAAGGATTATCCTTTTTCCACGCATTATAAAATCGGGCCACTTCA
>JBCCZF010000072.1:0-8863 GCA_039188035.1 Bacteroidota bacterium
GAGCCTGGCCGTCTTCAATTCCAACGATATCTATCCCATTAGTGCGGATAGTACCATGCCCTTTCAGCAGCATAGGGATATCTTTTACTTAAGCGGTGCCGATCAAGAAGAGACCATATTGCTTCTTTTCCCGGATGCCTTGGATAAAGCGCAGCGGGAAATCCTGTTCGTTCGCGAGACCAATGCACATATTGCCATTTGGGAGGGTGAAAAACTCACAAAGGAAAAAGCCACAGAAATTTCCGGTATCAATACGGTACATTGGTTGTTGGATTTTAGTAAGGTGTTCTTTGGCCTAATGGCCGAGGCGGAAACGATTTATTTCAATACCAATGAGCACTACCGTCAAGCGGTGGAGACGCAGACCCGTGAGGCCAGTTTTATTGAGAAGTGCAAGAAAGAATTTCCGGCCCATCGGGTAGCCAAGAGCAATTCTATCCTACAGGATATTCGAGGTATAAAGGAACCGGAGGAAATTGAGGCCATGCAAACGGCTTGTAGCATTACGGAAAAAGGATTCCGAAGGGTACTGGACTTTGTACGGCCCGGGGTTTGGGAGTATGAAATAGAGGCCGAACTGATGCATGAGTTCCTGTGTAACCGTTCCAAAGGATTTGCCTATACCCCCATCATTGCCTCTGGGAACAATGCCAATGTGTTACATTATATCGAGAATAATCAACAATGCCAGGATGGGGAGTTGATATTGATGGATACCGCTGCGGAATATGCCAATTATTCCAGCGACCTTACCCGGACAATTCCCGTAAACGGCCGGTTTACCCCAAGGCCAAAAGCGGTTTACGAAGCGGTTCTTCGCGTAAAGAATCGGGCTACACAAATGTTGGTCCCGGGTACGCTATGGGAGGAATATCAAAAAGAAGTGGGCCATATCATGACTTCGGAACTCTTGGGCTTGGGTCTCTTGGATAAGGCCGATGTCCAAAAAGAGGATACGGACTGGCCGGCCTACAAAAAATATTTTATGCACGGCACCAGTCATCATATAGGGTTGGACACCCATGATTATGGTGCCCTAAAAACGCCCATGAAGGCCCAAATGGTATTCACCGTGGAACCGGGGATTTACATTCCCGAGGAAAAGATGGGTATTCGTTTGGAGGACGATGTAGTAATCCAGGAAAGTGGGGAACCATTTAATTTAATGGCGTCCATCCCTATTGAGGTTGAAGAAATAGAGCAACTGATGCAGGGGTAGGCCTACTTTTTGAAAAAGAGGTTTAAAAGCATAAAAACTGCCACGGCGGGTATTGCCCATCCCATGCCGTAGGGACTTAAGGGGAGATAAGCGGAAAAACTATGGATAGTCTTTGAAAGCCCCATACTTCCCAAAAAATCAGGGACACTAAAAAGGAGGGTCGTGGCCACCACGCCTTGAAATACCTTTGGCGGGGTATATCGATCTGGCAACAGGTTCAGGAGGATAAGAACAATGGTAACCGGGTAAACGAACATAAGGACCGTAAGGGCCAAGGCAATGATGGAGGATACGGGGAGCTGACCCATTACCACGCCAAGAACACAGCCAATGATAGCGGTTAGGAGATACGCAGTTTTAGAATTGTTACAACGATGTTTTGCAAAATCGGCCGCCCCGGCCACGATGCCCACGGCAGTAGTGAAACAGGCCAGGCTTACAAGGAGACCGGTAAAGAAATTCATCGCCCCTCCCAAGGTCCTTAATCCCATCCCGCTAAGGAGTTGGGTTCGGGAAACGTCCAATCCAAACTCACGATGTACCAGTGCCCCGCTTAAAATAAGTCCTCCATAGACCAGGAACAGTAGTCCCCCGGCCCACCATCCCGATCGGGAAATCAGTAGTTTCCGTTCCTCATAGGACAAGCTTTTGTCCTTTAAGTTTATAGAAACCAGGATTACCCCACCGACTACAACGGCCCCTATGGCATCAAAAGTTTGGTAGCCCTCGAGGAAGCCGTTGCTCAAGGGGCGGGTAAAAAGATTCTTGCCAAAGGTATAATCAGAGGACCCTAAGGTAATTCCTATTATGGCAAAAAGGATCAGTAGTATGGCGGGGGTAAGCCATTTTCCAATAAGGTTTAATAACCTTGATCGATTCATCACAAAGACAAGGACCAAAGAAAAATACACCAGACTCGTTAGGATTGGCGGTGATTCCAACCAAGGGGAAACGGCCATTTCGTGGGCCACGGCAGCTGTTCTTGGTGAGGGTAGGGCAACGGATACGGCATAGATGATAAAGGCATAGACCCAACTAAAGGTAGGAGAGATTTTTTTTCCAAAATCATAAAGCGTGCCCTGCAATCGGGCATGGGCCCTAATACCCAGAATGGGAATCAAAACGGCGGACAGGCAGAACCCTAAGGTGACCCACCACCAAAGTGCCCCGGCCCTAAGACCCAGAAAGGGGGGAAGAACAAGGTTCCCGGCTCCGAAAAAGAGGGAAAAGAGGGCAAAAGCGGTTATAAAGACTTCCTTGTTTTTTGACATAAACGGGAAATTGGGATAGAAAGGTAAGTGAAAAATAAGGGCCTTTGCAAGCAATTTATACAGGGAACGGCCTACTATTTTCAAAAAAGCTGCACTTCATCGAATTTTTAGAAAGAAATCCTTGGGATGCCCAATAAAAAACAGGAACGGCGCGTTCTTATTACACCCTAGCGAATAAGGTCGCAAACACTTGACCCAAATATAATGATCTTGCATTTTTTGATTCCCAAATCGACCAATGCCATGGAATAAACCTACAGCCATGAAAAAACTATTTTGTAGCCTGTTTGGCCACCACTACGTCGTGTCCAAGAAAGTCACCCAGCACATTAAAGAGTACAAATGCATCCATTGTGGTAAAGAAGTAACCACCGATGTAAGCGGAAACCTTTCCGCGTTAACACCTCAATTACAGGACATTAACAAGACTTTGGAAAGTATCTACCAAAAAAGACATAGAGCTGCACAGCAGGTAGCTTAACTATGCTTTGGCAAAGGTTTTGGCTGAATTCAACACACCGAAACCGAATAGTATTCCCGGAAATCGAGTAGGCACCCTTGTTCTTCTCCGTTGTTCGCCCCACAACGGCACACAAGGACTGCCCTGGGTTTTCGGGAATTTTTTTGAATTTAACCCCCATCTAGAGTATTAAAGGCATTCCATCCTTGGGCGGTCAAAGGAATTTGGTTCCCATCCCGGGTAATCAAATTTGCCCCCAAAGAGGCATCCGTCATATGTCCAATGACCGTCAAATGCGGGTTGCCTTTTATCTTGCCAAAGTCTTTCTGATCTATGGTGAATACGAGCTCATAGTCCTCTCCGCCACTAAGGGCCACTAAGGTGCTATCCATCTGAAACTCCTCACAGGCAGCGATTACAGTAGGATCCAAGGGGATTTTTTCCTCAAAGAGGGAACAGCCCACTTGACTTTCACGGCAAAGATGCAATATTTCGGAGGATAGGCCATCGCTAATATCGATCATAGCCGTTGGGTTTACCTCTAGGGTTTGCAAAAGAGTTACAATATCCTTTGGGGCCTCCGGTTTCAACTGTCGCTCAACAATATAGGAATAGGGCTCCAAATCGGGCTGGCTTTGCGGGTTCACTTTAAAGACCTCCTTTTCCCGTTCCAACACCTGAAGTCCCATATAGGCGCCACCCAAATCTCCGGAAACCACCAACAAATCGTTGGCTTTGGCATTTTTTCTGTAGGTGAGGTCAGGTTCCGATTGTACCCCAACAGCGGTTACGCTGAGGAGCATTCCTTTGGTAGAAGAGGTGGTATCGCCTCCCACCAGATCTACATTATAGAGGGAACAGGCCGTGGCAATACCCCCATAAAGCTCTTCCAGTGCCTCCAGGGGAAAACGATTGGAAACGGCCAGGGAAACCAATATTTGGGTAGGCTCGGCATTCATTGCATATATATCGGAAAGGTTCACTATTACGGCCTTGTAGCCCAAATGTTTTAAAGGCATATAGGCAAGGTCAAAGTGTACGCCTTCAATGAGCAAATCATTGGTAAGTACGGTTCTTTTTCCCTCATGATTCAAAACGGCGGCGTCATCGCCAATGCCCTTTACCGTAGATTTTTGGGAAAGGGGAAAATCTTTGGTCAAGTGTTGTATAAGGCCAAACTCTCCCAATTGTTCCAAAGCGGTACGTTCTCGATTTTTATTTTCCAACATAATGGCAAAAGTAGCAAACGTGCTTTTGGGATACCGTTAGGGTTCGGAAATTCTTTTGTGCTACTACTTTTGACATGTCTTTCTGTTTTCAATATGCCCCGCCAAATCCATAATCCAGCAGAAACCGTATCTTTAAGAGAAGAATTTGGAGGCAAACTTCAAATAGGAAAGGAAACTTCGCGTTATGCACAGATTGGTCCCCCAGGTACTATTGGCATTCTCCCTTCTTGCCTGTTCCGGTGATGATAATGGCGATGGAGGCGATAATGGAGGACAAAATTTGAACCCTTCGTTGGGCATGCAACCTTGTGAAAATGGTATGGCCGGGATCTATCCCTGTGAGGGGTATGATTTGCTGGGAAGAATTTCGTTGGCCGATTTTTCCGCAACGGAAGGAAATGACATTTGGGGATGGGCGGATCCTATCACGGGATCCGAATATGCGCTCATGGGGTTGGACAATGGTGTAGCGTTTGTGGATGTTTCGGACACTGAGGATTTGGTCTTTCTGGGGAAATTACCCACGGCCACGGTATCCAGTCCTTGGCGGGACATAAAAGTTTACCGGGACCATGCTTTTGTGGTATCCGAGGCGCCCGGGCATGGGATGCAGGTTTTTGACCTGACACGTTTGCGGGATGCCAGCGGTGATCCGCAGACATTTGGGGCCGATGCACGTTACACGGGTTTTGGGAACGCCCATAATCTATTCATCAATGAGGAAACCGGTTTTGCCTATGTGGTAGGTACGGCCCGGAACGATGCATTTAATGGAGGCGTACACTTTATTAATGTACAGGACCCCAAAAATCCCTTGGCAGCAGGGGGCCATGGCCAAAATGGCTACTCCCATGACGCACAGGTGGTGGTCTACAATGGGCCGGATATGGATTACAGCGGAAGGGAGGTATTCATTGGGGCCAATGAAGATCGCGTGGTACTTGTGGACGTTACGGACAAGGCCACACCTGTTGAAATAGCGTCCCTCATGTACGACAATATCGGATATACGCACCAGGGTTGGTTTACGGAGGACCAGAGGTATTTTATTTTGGGCGATGAAACGGACGAGATCCAATTTGGACTACGGTCCCGTACGTTGGTTTTTGATTTTACGGATTTGGACAACCCACTTTTGCATCATACTTATACGGGCCCCACAAATGCCATTGATCACAATGGATACGTTTTGGGAGATAGGTTTTTTCTCGCCAATTATACGGCCGGCCTCCGTGTATTGGACATTGCGGACATTGCTGGAGAAAACATAGGGGAAATAGGGTTCTTTGACACCTATCCACAAGACAACACCACCAGGTTTGATGGGGTATGGAGCGTATATCCCTATTTTGAAAGTGGAACAATCATCCTTAGCGATATTAATTCAGGACTTTTTGTGATTGCACAATCTCCATAAGGTCTCCAAACGAAATGGATACGGACATGGGTTATACAACGAAATGTATTCAGGGCATTGTTATACTATATATTACAATGCTTTTGGGCTGTAGCAGCGATTCCGATAACGAGGGTATTCCTGAGAATCTGGAAAATCCGGGGAATACTTTTCGGGGTGAAGTGGCATGGATCCGGAATTTTGGCGGATCCGGTGAGGATACGCCCCGATCGGTAATTCAAACTGTGGATGGGGGCTTTGCCGTTCTTGGGTTCACCAATAGTACGGACGGAGATCTGGCGGACAAAAGTCTTGGGGTAAACGATTATTGGTTGATCAAGTTGGATGCCGATGGCCGGATGCAATGGAATAAGACCTATGGGGGAAGTAAGGACGATCGCGGGCAATCCGTTATTCAGACCGTAGACGGGGGGTACGCCATTACGGGATATGCTATGAGCAGTGATGGGGATGGTTCCCAAAATGAAGGGTTTCACGACAATTGGATCCTAAAGTTGGATGCTTCAGGGGATATCATTTGGGAGCGTAGTTTTGGCTTTTCGGGGCACGATCATTCCTATGATCTGGTTCAGGCTTCGGATGGCGGCTTCTTTTTCATTGGATTTTTGGACATCACGGCTGCACGTACGGACGGGTTTTCGGAAAAAGGACTTTCACCCTCGCCAACCGCCCATGGTGTAGGCGAATTTTGGGGAACCAAAATTGATGCCTCGGGAAACCTGGAATGGAGAAGATATTTTGGCGGGACCAACAACGATAGGGCCCATGCGGTGGTCCAATCAAACGATGGGGGTTTTGTAATGGCGGGATTCTCGGAAAGTGATGATTTTGACATCAGCAATACCAAGGGGAGTTATGATTTTTGGGTGCTAAAGGTTAGTGGCCAGGGCGAATTGCTGTGGGAACGATCATATGGGGGTACTGGTATTGAAATTGCCCAGGATATTGCTCAAACGGATGACGGGAACTATGTTATTACGGGGCATACGTTTAGTACGGATACGGACGTAACGGAAAATCATGGAGAATCGGACATGTGGCTCATTAAAATTTCGGATACCGGTGAATTGATCTGGCAACGAACCTTTGGCGGTTCCGGTTTTGATGCGGCGGAAAGTGTACGTTTGGCTTCGGATGGGGGGTTCGTGCTTTCTGGAAACTCCAAAAGCAGCGATCAGGACGCTACCGAAAATGGAGGTGAGAACGACATTTGGGTGCTGAAGACCAATGCAGAAGGCCAACTGCAATGGCAAAAAAGCTTGGGCGGTGCCGGCCTAGATTTTGGATTTGATGCCATGGAGGTAGGGGAAACGGAAGTTCTTTTCGTAGGCGAATCCGGTATTTCCGGTATTTCCGGAATTGTGCCAAAAGGGCAAAGCGATCTGGTGGTGGTGAAGTTGGAGTAGTACCATCTCTAACTGCAAACACTCCATTGTGGATACGCTAGAATCCCAAAAATGGAAACAGATGTGTTTTCCCATGGTCGTTTATGCGCCTTCAAATCAATTTATTTGCTGTACTAAAAAACCGGGGAAGTCCCCGGTTTATAGCACAAAGTTCTTTCTTACAAATGTTCTCATCTAGAATTGGGTCAAAATAGGGGCAGTCGCTTTTTCCTGTACTGAAACAGTATTCTTTTTTCATAGCAGGGCTACGGACAAAGACCACAATAAAGGTACTAGGAAAATGGACAAGCATATCGACCCAATTTTAATCGGGAAATGCTAGTATACGGTACTACCCCAAAGAGTACCCCTCGCGATAGGTACGCTTTACATATTTGTTCGCGGGTTCAAAATTGGTAATCCGCATATTTTCGGCATCCCATAGCAATCGTTTTCTACCATAGTATTTGTTGCCTCCCCAAAAGGATTTACTTTCCGATTGTGGGTCCACCTCAAAATAGGCCTTTAGGGCCAGGTTACCGATGAGGATGCTTTCGGTGAAGGGGCCTGCATAATCAAAGGAAGAACTGGTCTCGGCATTGCCGTACCCCGCCATACAGGCGTTCACCCATTGGATATAATGTCCTTCAGGAACCCGGGGCAAGGTTTCCTCAATGCTCACCTGTTCGTTCAAAGACAGTGGCAGGAGACGCGGCTTGGCCCCATAGCAGTCGGCCAATAGCTTTCCTTTGTCACCAACAAATAACACGCCCCCATCCCAATTTCCGAAAGCCTCATTGTCCCCAAGTTCTTCGGGTCTTTCTGGGCGCAATCCTCCGTCCATCCAGGTTACTTTTACCGTGCCGTTACCATCGGTTCTTGGATAGACCAAATGGATGTAACTTGAATTTGGAAAGCTTTTGGGGTAGTCCGCCATTTCGAATTTGCCCTTGAACGAATCCGAAACACTGCATTCAACCGATTTCGGATACAGGATGGGAAGTATGCGATATACAGGGTCCATAATGTGGCAGGCCATATCGCCCAAAGCCCCGGTGCCAAAATCGGACCAGCCACGCCAGTCAAAGGGCAAGTAGGCTTCGTTATAATCGCGCATCTCGGCCGTGTTTAGCCAAAGGTCCCAATGAAGTCCCTTGGGAACCTTATCCTTTACAGTAGGACTTTGTAATGCCTGTGGCCATATGGCGCGGTTTGTCCAACACTTTACGGTATGTACGTCACCAATAATACCGGAATCGTGTATTTCCTTCATTTTGCGCACCCCGTCGCCCGAACCGCCCTGGTTGCCCATTTGGGTGACGACCTTAAATTTTTTGGCAGCCTCGGTAAGCATTCGGGCCTCCCAAATATCGTGGGTAAGCGGTTTTTGGACGTATACGTGCTTGCCCATTTCCATGGCCTTGTAGGCGGCCACCGCGTGGTTGTGATCGGGAGTGGATACCGATACGGCATCGATATGTTTGCCTTCCTTGTCCAGCATTTTTCGGTAATCGTGATAATATTTGGCCTTGGGGAAGGCCTTCCTTGAAGCCTTGGCCTGACGGTCATCCACATCGCAAAGTCCAATAATGTTCACATTAGGGCTTTTAGCAAAAGAAGCGATATCACTTTTGCCCTTACCTCCTGCACCTATTCCTGCGATATTCAACGTGTCACTTGGGGCAACAAAACCTGGCCCGCCTAATACATGCCTTGGTATAATCATAACTCCGGCCGCGGCAGCACCAGAACTTTTTAAAAACTTCCTTCGTGAAGGGGAGTTTACAGTACATTTCTTCTTTGTCATTTTGCTAAATAATTTTACTGTTTTCTGAAAATAGAACGAAAACTAAGCCAAATATTTGTAATATGATTGGTTGCC
>JBCCZF010000073.1:0-8800 GCA_039188035.1 Bacteroidota bacterium
ATTTCTAGGTTTTTGGGATTTTTGGGGCCATAAGCCGCCTTTTGGATCATAACATCACGCTTTTCATCCAACAGATAAACCACACAATCGATAAACCCCAACTTCGAAATACAGTTTTTGGCCAAATCCCAGAGTATTGCTGTCTCGTCTTCGATACCCAAAAGCGATTCGCAATAATACATAAGAACATCCGAAAACGTATTTGTCGAAGTTTCCGGGAATAGGGTGGAATTCTGTGTAATCTTTGGCATGCGGTCTATATTCGTTCCACGATGGACTAAAAAAAGGCAACCGGACATTATACGCCACAGCTGCCTTTTGAAACACGCTTTTCTAAAGCTTTTGGGTAATCAAAATATCAAACGCGACTAGGGTATGCGTTGGCCCTAGGCTTTCGATATCCTGCACTTGTAGGATGGCTATTCTTTCATCTTCGGTTTCAATGTAGAACCTATTTCCGATTTTAAGCTTTTCAAGGCGCTCCTCATTTTCTGCGAACAAAAGGTCGCCATAGTTCGCTTGGATACTGTGTACATCCATAGGACTGAAAGTATCCTTTAGGGCATCCTCGGCTATACGATCATACTTGAATTTGGTCTTTGAAATCTCCAAAAGTGGGTCGGTCAATTCACCTTCGTTTATATCCGTTGGAGAGGCTATATAAAACTCCGAATCATCGTTATAACTTAAAATGGCAACAATATCCTTGTCGTTTTCTTCTTGACGCGCTTCACTTCGCTGGACGGCCTTAATACTATTTCCTTGAATTAGCAGGTAATGATATAGTAGGGGGTTAAACTGTTGTGCTTTCGAAGCATGTAAAGTAAAACTGGCTTCCAAAAGGGGTAATTTGACCCAGGCGTTGGCAAATACCAAAGAGGTCGTTTTTCCCAGCTTGTCCACTCCTTCCGCTAAAAAATAGAGTTCCTGTTCCACATCTTTGTCATCAAATACATAATCCAGTTCATAGGTCAAAGTGGTCATGCCTTCCGAAAAATCAGGATGTCCATTGGAAATTGTTACATATTCCTCGTTTTCTCCTGCTCGCACTCTTGAAATGGTAAGACTTGCTAAACCTTCCGGTGCTTCAATCTTTATGGTATGATTTAGTTGACTTTCAACGGAACCCCCTATCACGCCCAGAAAAAGGGTCTCCGGGCCGCTTTCCAGGGAAATTTCCGGAAGTATTGGGTCTTCACTAACAGGAGTATCTATTGATTCTTCCAAGGGCATGTCGGAATCATCGGAACTACAACTGGTCAATAAAAGAAAAACGATAAGGAAGTGGATAATCACACCAAGGTATAAACAATGGTATCCAAAGTTTTGCACTTTGTATCCTTTGAAGGTAAATGATTTCTTTTTTTGATTTCGAGTTTTCATAGTTACGGGATTATTTTTTTTAAAATTTTCCTCAAAACTATTTCGGTAGTACGGGCGAACCCATGATCAATTGATAAATGGATGGTTTGTGTTGATGGATGGGAATTTAAAGGAAAATGGTTTCCAAAAGGGCAAGCTTTGTTTTCATTCATCGTCCTGATGATGGCGCACAAATGAAAAGCGGGAGGGTAACATGCGCAAGCCATGTTCCGGTTTTTGCGTTACGCCCATCAACCAGAACACTACAAAAATCGAACAGGATCCACGCCCAAAGTTTTGGGTAGGGATTTGGGATGTGCGGCGCAAAACGGGTTTCGCCTGCCAAAAACAAAATCCATGAGCGGATTAGGAATCGTATTCGGGTCAATATTCAATGTTTTTTGGGTCGAAGACGATATCAAGTAGTTGATTTTCTCCCGCTCGTCCTTTTTAAAATACCATTATATTGGTACGTAGTACTTTTTTCAACGATGATCGAACAATATAATGGTAATTACTATTCATACCATAAAGGAGGTAAAAGACCGAATTGGTCGTGTTTGCCAACACCATCGTATGGACCGGTAATGATTAAATTCGACTTCCCAAATAGCACTTTCGACCCCCGTTACAGGCCCCAATACCTGGGAACAGGTCCAAGCCATCCTGTGTAAGGTTCAGGGATATCTTCTCATACTTTACGCTCCTCTACGATCTTTCTATAAAAGCATTGTCGGTAGCCCTTCCCTTACCATCCATTGATAACCTGATATCTTTTTCAGGCACGACCTGGGTAAATTCATCCGAGGTAAACCGACTCCCTTGATCGGTATTGATGGTCTCTGGCGCCCCATATATTTCAATGGCCTCTTCCAAGGTTTTTCAACACCCCTTCTTTCCTTTCCATTGGGAATATCAATCTACAACCGCAACGGACCTATGGACTTGAATTGGGTTACTCCCTTTGCAAAAAAGGGACCGTTACCGCCAGTGTATTTTGCAGGCGCATAAAAGATGAAATCATAAGGACTTTGGAAATCTCACCAACGGATCCCAACGTAACCCTTTTGAGTTATGCTAATTTATCAAATACTGATGTTTTTGGGGCGGAATTGGGATGGAGCCAATCCGTATTTGAAAAATTCAACCTGATTTTGAATCTGGACTATACCTACAGAACCCTTATAGGGTCTGTAGTATTGGCAGACACCAGTGTGCCGGAACGCATAGATACAAATGCCAACAATATAAACGGTAGGGTCATCCTACAGTATCGATCGGTCAAAAAACTAACATTTCAAATCTCGCATATGTATAGAAATGCACGTAATTTTTTGCAGGGACGGTACAATGCCCGATCAAAGGTGGACTTTGCTGCGGCCCTTTCGATGCTAAAGGGCAAGGGCCGTATTTCCCTTAACGTTAAGGATATGTTTACCAACTGGGATGTGTTTTACACCACTCAAGTTCCCTTTGAACAAGAAGGAATCAACGACATCGAGTCCCAAACCTTTTTTATGGGATTCAATTATGCGTTTGGGGGCAACGTCAAGGCTATTAAAAGATCAAGAAGGGATGATTTTAATGTCGACCAACGGGATAAAAAATCAGGTATCGAATAGTGAAGCTATTTTCTTGAAAACCGTAAAAAAGTATGCCGTTCGGGGCGTGTTTTAACCTCTGAAAAAACCGTACTGCTCTAAGGCAAAACCAGGGGCCAATCCCAAAAGGTTAGAAAAAACGGATGGAACACTGGGGATAGGTTCTGCAGGCGACACCTGTTTATGGGCGTTCATAGGGGCCTAAACGGATTGCCCCATTTCAGTCAAAACCGTCCCGTAGAGACCATGCGCTTTTTACATACCTTTAGAGCCCATAAATGATAAAAACGGTATGAGGTTCCAAAAAATCATGGTAGCGCTTTCAGCGTTTGCCCTATTTGCCTGTAAAGAGACCAAGGAAAGTATGCCCTTGATCGTAGATGACAATGATCCACAGTTTGCCACTTCCCCGAACGGCATGGTTGCCGCGGCGCAGCCCCTGGCCACCCAGGCAGGCCTGCGCATGCTAGAAGCCGGTGGCAATGCCGCCGATGCCGCATTGGCAACGGCCTTTGTTCTGGCCGTGGTAGAACCTACCATGAACGGTATTGGGGGAAGGAATTTGATATTGCTACGGGAAAAGGACGGCAATTTTCAAGGCTATAACGGGATGACCGAAATACCCAAAGGGTATGTAGCCCCTGAAAGTCCGGTCAACTCGGGGCATAAAACCATCGCCACCCCGGGTACCGTGGCGGCATTGATGCGCCTCTATAGGGAACACGGGTCCCTGCCCCTTTCGCAAATCATGGCGGCTTCCATCCAACATGCCCAAGAAGGCTTTGAACTCTTGCCCGGTGAAGCGGCCCGGCACAAGAACACCCTGGAGGCCGTACGCAAGGATCCCGGGTTTCAAAAACATATGTTGAAGCAGGATTCCATTCCCTACGGTGCAGGGGAAATACTCGGACAGCCAGATCTGGCCCATACCCTGCAACGTATCGCGGATACGGAAGGAGCGGATTTTTACACCGGTCAGATCGCGGAGAAGATCGTTGCGGACATGGAGGCCAATGGGGGGTATGTACGCCTCGAGGACTTGAGGGATTATACGGTTCCCGATATGCGATACGTCACTACCAACTATCGGGGATATCAAATTCATACGATGCCAGCTCCTTCCGGAGGGGGTCTTTTGGTGAAGACCCTTAACATACTGGAGCAGTTTGATCTTACCGAAGTCAATGATCTCCAATGGGCCGCTATCATGAACCAGGCCCTGGCGATTTCGATCAATACAAGGAAGACCCAGTACAAGGAAGCCGATTTGGATTTGGTGCAAAGTAAAACCTGGGCCAAAGCGCAGGCCCGGTCCGTAGTGGTGCCCGAAATCGGTACGCCGGAAACGGTAGACTACGGTAGGCAAGAAAGGCCCGCGGAACGCGTGGCGGACAATACCGATTGGAGCGGTGATACCTGGGGCAAGGATAGTCACCATACCACACATTTTGTCGCTGCGGATTGTTCGGGCATGGTGGTGTCCATAACACAGACCATAGGCCCTAACTTTGGGGCAAAGGTCATTACGCCTGGGTTGGGTTTTGTGTATGCCTCCACTATGGGGGCGTATCTTTCCAATGCGGCCCAAGAACCCGGTTCGCGGCCTAGAACTACCATAGCCCCAACCATAGTCACCAAAAACGGGGAAGTGGTCATGGTCTTGGGTGCGGCCGGGGGCCTACGGATTCTTTCGGGCCTGGCGCAGACCATTTCGAGGCATATCGATAGGCATTTGCCGATCAAGCAGGCGGTTGCCGCGGCCCGGGTCCACCCGGAGTCCACATTAAACGAAGACACGGGCGAACGGGAATTTGAAGGCATGCGGTTTAGCGCCGAGTTTACGCCCAAAAACGGTTGGGTCGCCTCGGATTCCGTTCGTTGGAAACAGGCGGGTTTTCAGGTAAAGGGGATAGAACGCTACGGGGCATTTTCGCGGGTGCACGCCCTCACGTTCAACCCGGAGAACAAAACGTGGACGGGGGTCGCCGACCCCGATTGGGAGGGCACGGCCGAAGGCCCTGACCAGTCGGATTGTGGTTTCTAGAACCGAATCGATTTCGCTTCCTTTCAATACGGCCTATGAACCCAAGACGAGTTCCATAAGGCCAGCGTGTAACACTGCGTTTTCGCCCATTTTAGGAACAATCAAAACCGAGGGCGCCCATTCGGCCAAAGATGTATCGGGGGAACGGTTCCGACCCAAGGATAAAACGGAAACGGGCCCTTACAGTGTGAGCTCCAAATCCCCGGAATCCAATCCTACATGGCAACAATCGGTACTAACGGTATACGTGCTGGTAATCACCTCTGCGCCATTGATAAAACCTTTAAATTGGATGTGTCGGGTTTCATTTAATGCAAGGGTGCCGTCTTGGACCAAGGGATATTGTCCAAATTCCTTAGCGCCCTCAAGTTCGGATGCGGAAAGTGCAATGGTCATATCCGCGCCATTCGCTACATTTATGACTTCAAAAGCGTCCAGGATAACCGGGTCTTGATCTTGGTCTTTTACGGACACCAGGATTCTAATGAATATTGCGGTACAAAGGGTATCCGCACAGGCAGCGTCGGTATCGTCATTATCATCGCTATTACATGCGATTGGGCCAAGGGCCAAAAGCAGACCAAGGGCCAAGAATACGGGTTTACAGGAATTGTACATACGTATTGTTTCCCAATAGGATGCAAAAAAGGGAAATGGGTTGCAAAAATTTAACATTGCCCGTATCTTGGGTTTTCGCGAATGTAAATGTTCAAATGGGTACTAGGGAAACACGAAAAAGGGAAGGGTGGGAACAACAAAGGTTCTGGAAGGTACATGGATTGTTATCCGCAATGGCGCTCTTGTGCATAGCCTTTTTTACGTCCTGTAAACAAGGGAAGCCCCAGGTAAAGGAAGCATTTGAGGAAGAGCGGCCCAATGTGGTTTTTATCCTGTCCGATGATCAGGCGTGGACGGACTATGGCTTTATGGGCCACGAACATATCCAGACCCCCAACATCGATAAACTGGCCAAGGAAGGCCATACCTTTACCCGGGGCTATGTGCCCACCTCCCTCTGTGCCCCCTCCCTGGCATCGATAATTACCGGGGTTTACCCCAGAGGGCATGGGGTTCTGGGCAATGATCGGGTGCTTCCCGGGGACGACAAAAAGGGCAAAGCGGCCTGGGCCATGCCCTGGAGGTCCACGAATTACCTTCCGGTCATTGAAACCTTCAAAACGCTGAATACCCTCCCCAAAATACTCAAGGCAGAGGGCTACTGCTCCTTTCAAACGGGCAAATGGTGGATCGGGAATTACGCCAATGGCGGATTTGACCGGGGCATGACCCACGGAGACCCGGAACGCGGTGGAAGACATGGCGATTACGGCTTGGAAATTGGCCGTAAGGGCATGGATACCCTGTACCGCTATATTGACATGGCCCTGGAAAAAAAGAAACCCTTTTTTATGTGGTATGCCCCCTTTTTGCCCCATGCCCCGCATAACCCGCCGGACAGTCTTTTGCAAAAGTACCTGCCCCATGCCCCAACGGCCTATGTGGCCAAATATTGGGCCATGTGCGAGTGGTTCGATAGTACCTGTGGCCAGCTCATGGACTATATCGAAAAGGTGGGGCAGGCCAAAAACACCCTTTTCGTATATGTCTGTGACAACGGATGGGTACAAAACGAAAACCAGCGGGGGTACGATCCCATTTCAAAACAGGCGCCCTATGATTACGGCCTGCGGACCCCGATCATATATCGATGGCAGGGCAAGATACCACCCAAATTGGACGAACGTAGCTTGACCAGCAGCCTGGATATGGTCCCCACGGTATTGGAGCTGTTGGGCATTGAACGTCCCAAGCATCTGGATGGCATAGATATACGGGATGTGGCCGAACGGGAGGATCGCAAAGCGATTTTTGGGGAGATCTACCAGCACGATTTCCATACGGTGGCCGAAAGCCTAAAATATCAAATCGTGATTACGGATCCCTACAAACTCATTGTGCCCAACACGGTCAATCGGCCGGACGGACACATCCAATTGTTCCATAGCTACCAAGACCCCTTTGAGCAACAGGACCTGGCAGGCGCACATCCGGAAATTGTCAAAACCTTACAGGGCACCCTGGCCGCGGAATGGAAGGAATAATTGCCATTTGTGTGTAGCGGTATCGTAATCCTGAAGTGGAGTGGGGATTACGGAAAGTCAAAATACCCTTTCGGGAAATTGCCGTAGTGAAAAGTTTGCCAAAAGGTACTGTTCGTTTGGAATTCAAGACAGAGTGTTTTGGTACTATGCTCTGCAAAGGTTTATTCGAGATGGTATTTGATTTGATTTAATCCTCCCAGCCGCAAAGCGTCTTTCCGCGTTTTTTGGCTTCCTTAAGGGAGACTTTGATGATTTTGGCCTTACATCTGTTCAAACCCCTACAGTTGGATTTTAAATGATACTTTTTCCCTCCTGAACTATTGCATAAATAGACATCGATTTCCTTTGGATCTTTATCAAAAAGTGGATTTACGGTATGTTTCTTTTCAACATTTAGGCATGCAAGGGCCATATAGGTAAATAGCAGAAAGGAAATTACTGCAGTCGTCTTTCTTTTTAAAGTGATGTTCTTTTTAGTTTTCGTAGCAAAGCACGGTCTCCAATAGTTCTTTTTCATAAGTATAGATGTCCTCAAGCAGCTGTAGAGGTTTTCGCGATTCGTTTTTCTTGTCATCGATAAGTCCAATGTATTTGGTGGATCCGTTAAAATGAAGCCTGCACAGGGGTTTTCGATTATTGTCGTCCAATAAAATCCCAAAATAGGATTGTGTGTCCCTATGCGCAATACGGGAAATGGGAAGTACTCTTCGCAGTATGGCGACAACGATGCGATACCCTTCCATTTCCTCTTCAGTGGTTATCACCTTGCTTATCTCTTCCTTGGATTCCGTTTCCTCCTGCTGCTTTTCCGCTTCTTTGTTCAAGGCGGCGTTCAATCTATCATTTACCTTTTCGCTTATAGTCTGGTTTAAGGCCTTATGCACCAATCCTTGAAATTCGGCCATCATCTTTTCGGTCAATCTCCCGGAATAGACCTGATGGGCAAATAGCCTGGTAAGCTTAAAGGAAGGTTCGTTAAATTCCTCTTGAATGCGCTTTTTTATCTCTTTGGTATACTTTAGGGAACTGGCATTGTCCACAATGGTATCGATGTCAAAGTTCGACTTGTGAAACTTAGCAATTTCCTGGACGGCACTTTCCTTGAGTTTATCGATCTGGAACTCCAAGAAGGGTTTTTTATCCATTTTATTGGTTTCCTCCAAATCGGTGAAGAAACGGTATTCTATACCATTGGTAAGCAAGGCAAAGCGGGTCTTTGTGGCATGAAAGTAGCGGAACAATTGCGAGTTATGGGTATTTAAACCCTCTTTCCAATTTTTACATTCAATGATTAGAATCGGTTGTCCGTTTTGAAAAATGGCATAGTCCACTTTTTCACCCTTTTTCAGGCCAATATCCGCAGTAAACTCCGGGACAACCTCCAAGGGATTAAAGGTGTCATATCCCAAAAGGGAGATAAAGGGCAGCACAAAGGCATGTTTGGTGGATTCCTCCGTGTGTATTTGCCCCTTGAGTTTATTTACCTTATCGGAAAGGGCTTGAAGTTTGGTTTGGAGTTCCATTATGATCATATTTTATTCTTTGCCAATTCCAACAATGCCAAAAACTCATCAAAATCATTTTTTTGCAGTAAAACCATAGAATTCCTATCATGTTTCTCTATCTGCATATAACTGACCCAATTGTTTTTGCTCCAAAAACACCCTACTTCAAAACCACTTCTACTTCGA
>JBCCZF010000074.1:0-8695 GCA_039188035.1 Bacteroidota bacterium
GGGATGATAACGGTATTGTTATACACCTTACCTTGGTCCCCTATCTTTCCGCAGCAGGGGAACTGAAGACCAAGCCTACCCAACATTCCGTGAAGACCCTTATGGAAAGTGGGATAAAGGCGGATATCCTGGTCTGTAGGACGGAGCACGAGATTTCCGATGAGATCAAGAACAAGCTGGCCCTGTTCTGCAATGTGAAGCGCGAAGCCGTTATTCAGTCCATAGATGCCTCCACCATTTATGATGTGCCTATTTTGATGCACCAGGAAGGTCTGGATACGGTTACCCTGAACCGATTGGCCCTGCCTGATTCCGTTCCCCCGGATTTAACACAATGGCGGGAGTTTTTGGATCGTCATAAAAACCCCAAGAACGAAGTTATTATTGGACTTATTGGGAAGTACGTGGAATTGCAGGATTCCTATAAATCCATATTGGAGTCCTTTATACATGCTGGTGCCGCCAATGAGGTCCGGGTCAATGTGCGGTCCATTCACTCCGAGTACCTGAACGAGAAAAAACTGGAAGGGCTTCACGGTATTTTAGTGGCCCCAGGTTTTGGCGAACGCGGTATTGAGGGAAAGATTACGGCGGTTCGGTTTGCCCGCGAAAATGGTATCCCGTTCTTGGGAATATGCCTGGGCATGCAGATGGCGGTCATAGAATTTGCACGGAACGTTTTGGCACTGGAGAATGCCAATTCCACCGAAATGGACGAGTATACGACACATCCCGTGATCAACCTTATGGAGGGACAAAAGACTATTGTGAACAAGGGGGGAACCATGCGATTAGGCGCTTGGAAGTGTGAACTTCTGCCGGATAGCTTGGCATTAAAGGTGTATTCGGAATCCAATGAAATCTCTGAACGACACAGGCATCGTTACGAATTCAATAATGAATACCGGAAGACTATGGAGGCCAGAGGGCTTTTGGCCTCGGGGATAAATACAGATACTGGACTTGTGGAAATCGTGGAGCTGCCCGGACACCCTTGGTTCATAGGGGTACAATACCATCCAGAATACAGAAGTACTGTTGGAAATCCGCATCCTCTATTTGTGAATTTTGTAAGGGCCGCCCTAACCCATAAAAAGAAACAAACCAATGCCAGTTTGGCATAAACTTCAAAATTGGACATATATTTGCGGATTCACCGAAAAATGGAGCTGCCAGACCTAGACTATTTTTACTGAGGGAAGCAACTCGTAAAGGTTTGCCATAATACAACCCCATGGAAGAAAAAAAAATCGATATTAATTCCATTATAGGTTTTATCCTGATTTTTGGGATTTTAATCTTCATGTTTTATCAAAACAGGCCAACCCCCGAGGAATTAGAGGCCCAAAAAGGCAAAACAGGAACAACTGGAGGCTGCCGAGATTGAAAAAGGGGCGGCTTTGGAAGAAGTTACCCAGTCCCAACCGGTAAACCTACAGGACTCCGTTACCATGGCCACCTATAAAACTACTTTGGGTGCCTTTGGATTCAATGCGCCCAAAGAGGGTATTACGTTGTTGGAGAACCCCTTGGTTTCCCTAAAGATAAACAATAAGGGAGGACAGATTACGGAGGCCCGTATGAACGAATTTCGGACCTATGATTCCATTCCGGTGTATTTGGTAAAAGATGGAAATGCCGCTTTTGGAATTACGTTTACCACTTCGGACAACCGGGTGCTTAATACCCGTGATCTTTACTTTCAACCCACCCTGTCCAAGGAAGGGGACAATACCGTACTTTCCATGAAAGCGAAAACTTCGGCTACCGATTTTTTGGAGTACCGTTATGAAATGAAACCCAATGATTATCTCGTAGGTTTCACTGTCCGCTCCCAAGGGTTAAATCAGGTAATCAATACCAACCAACCCATACAAATGGAATGGGAACTTAAGGGCATTCGGCATTCCAAGAGTATAAAGTATGAAAACCGATACAGTCGGTTGACCTATAGTTTTGAAGATGGAAAAATAAGTAAGCTTTCGGATAGTAGTGACGATGAGGATACCGAGGTAGCTGTAAAGTGGTTGTCCTATAGACAGCATTTCTTTAGCTCCATCCTGGCCACAAAGAAAGATTTTCCCAAAGCGGAGCTTTCTTCCAAAAACTTGGTTGAGGAAGAAGATCCTGATGCGGATTTTACAAAATTATATACGGCCAAGATTCCTTTGGAACTCTCCGGAGGAGAGTTTTCCCAGGACATGGACTGGTATTATGGCCCCACGGATGTTGCCGTTTTGGATAACTATGAGGAATATGGTTTGGCCGATTCCATACCCTTTGGTTGGGGAATATTCGGATGGATCAATAGGTATGTCTTTACGCCCTTTTACGCCTTTTTAAGTTCCTTTTTGCCCTACGGTATCGCTATTGTTATAATGACTATTTTGGTGCGTTTGGCCATGTCCCCGGTAACCTATAAATCCTATCTTTCCCAAGCCAAAATGAAGGTGTTAAAACCCGAAATCACTGAATTGGGGGAGAAGTACAAGGACAATGCCATGAAAAAGCAGCAGGAGACCATGAAGTTGTACGGCAAGGCCGGGGTTAGCCCCATGAGCGGTTGTATCCCCGCCCTCTTGCAGATGCCTATTTTCTATGCACTTTTTATGTTTTTCCCAACTTCCTTTGCGTTGCGGCAAAAATCATTTTTATGGGCGGACGATCTTTCGGCCTACGATTCCATTTATTCCTGGTCCAGCAATATCCCTTTGATTTCGGAGTTTTACGGAAACCATATTAGCTTGTTCCCCATTCTGGCCTCAATTGCCATTTTCTTCTATATGATGATGACCACGGGGCAGAATATGCCGCAACAACCAGGTATGCCCAACATGAAGTTTATCATGTATCTGATGCCCTTTATGATGTTGATTTTCTTCAACAACTATGCTAGTGGACTAAGCCTATACTACTTTGTATCCAACTTAATTACTATTGGTATTATGTTGGTAATCAAGCGTTTTATTCTGAACGAGGATAAAATACATGCGCAGATCCAGGAGAATAAGAAGAAACCCAAGAAAGAAAACAAGTTCCAGCGCAAAATGCGGGAGATGATGGAACAGGCCGAGGAGCAAAAAAAGACAGGAAGGCGCCGGTAGTGCCGCGCGGGTTCCGGTAGGGGATACGTACTAGCAATAGCTTGTGGCATAGGATGTGATAACCTCCCTATAAACCTTAGGTGCCGTGCCCGTGAACTCCTAACCGGCCTGAATAACTTCCCACCTATGCATGTTCGTTCAAAGGCCTTATAGGGATCCAATTACCTGTAGGAATTAAAAAAGCCCTGATAGAATCAGGGCTCCTTGGTTTAGTCTGGTAAGATTTGGGATGCTAAAGATGGGCTTTTAAAGACAGATAAAAAAAATAGAGTTGTCAATTAGTTGTTTTTGTATGCTAAAGTATTTGAAAATGATGTCTTGATTTTAGGTGGAAAAAACAAATACGAAAAAGCCCCCTTGAAAATTTCCAAGAGGGCTTTTAATCAACCAACTAAACCCCTATGTATACCTAAAGTAGGGTCTTCTTTTACGCACGCCTTAATGTAGGGCATCCAATACTTCTTGAGGAAGTAATACCTTGTCTATCACATGAACGATACCATTGCTGGCCTCTTGATCTGCGAGAATCACATTGGCATCTACATGGGTTTTATCGCGAATATCAATGTCGTGTCCGTGTACAATGGCGATTAGCGCCTCGCCTTGTTCCGTATGGAACGCCTGGTGATTTTTTATGGAGGACGATTCAACTGACGCACCACTTACTACGTGATAGGCCAATACCTTGGCCAACAGTTCTTTTTCTGCTGGAGTATCAAAATCAGCTAGGCTGTGGTAATCACTTCCCAAAGCGTTCAATAGGCTTTGAAATGCGGCATTGGTAGGGGCAAACACGGTGAAAGGACCATCCCCGCTCAATACCTCCACCAATCCGGCATCGGCCTGGATCAAGGCATCTACCAATAAGGAAAGGTCGTCCACAGATTGGGCTAACTCAACAATGTTGGGGGTAGGCGGGAAAAGGATATCCAGTACTTCCTGGGGCAATAACACTTTGTTTATGATATGTACTACCCCATTGCTGGCTTCAACATCGGCCAAGGTCACTTTGGCCTTGGTATCCGTAGCATCTTTGATATAGACATCGCCATTTTTACGTATGGTTACATTTTCACCCTGTTCCGTTTGAATATGCTGGCCGTCCATTAAATCACCGGAGAATACTGCGGCACCACCTACCACATGATAGGTCAATACCTTGACCAAAAGATTTTTTTCGGCATCGGTATCAAAGTCGGCCAAGCTATGGTAATCATCGCCCAAAAGATCCAATAAATCCACAAAGGCGTGGTTGTCCGGGGCAAATACGGTGAAAGGACCATCCCCTTGGAGCAATTCAACCAAACCGGCATCAGGTTTCCCCAAAGCTTCTACCAAAAGGCTTAGATTATCCGTCTCCACGGCTATTTCCACGATGTTCTTTAGTTGAAGGGAAGCAACAAAATCCAAGGCGGACTGAGGCAAAAGCACTTTGTTTATGGTATGTGCCACCCCATTGGAGGCTAGGATATCAGTTCCCGTAATGTGGGCATTAACATCCGAAGCGTCGCCAATAACGAATGATCCGCCGCTTGCAATTACATGTAGGTTATTGTTCTCAAAGGCCGTGGGCACGGAACCGGGCTGTAAATCCGCTGCAAGTACCTTCGCCGGAACCACATGGTACAGCAAAATATCGGTAAGTAGGGCTATCTCGGCCGCTTCGTCGAAATCGTCCAGACTATGATAATCATCACCGAGCACTTCCAAAAGGGCCACAAAGGCATCGTCCGTGGGTGCAAAGACGGTAAAGGGGCCATCGCCGGAAAGGGTGTCGGCCAAACCAGCCTTGATTACAGCTGCCTCAAGTACGGACAAATTTTCGTTCTCCACAACGATTTCCACAAGGTTCTTCCGGTTCAAAGAGGCAACAAAATCCAAAGCGGATTGTGGTAATAATACCTTGTCTATGGTATGTGCCACTCCGTTAGAAGCTAGGATATCAGTTCCTGTAATGTGGGCATTTACATCCGAAGCGTCACCAATAGCGAATGATCCGCCGCTCGCAATTACATGCAAATTGTTGTTCTCAAAGGCCGTGGGTACGGAACCGGGCTGTAAATCCGCTGCAAGTACCTTCGCCGGAACCACGTGGTACAGCAAAATATCGGTCAACAAGGCAATCTCGGCCTCCTCATCAAAATCATCCAAACTGGTGTAATCATCGCCAAGTATATCCAAAAGGGCTACAAAGGCATCGTCCGTGGGCGCAAAGACGGTAAAGGGCCCGTCACCGCTCAAGGTATCGGCCAAACCGGCCTTTATTACGGCTGCTTCAAGAACAGAAAGGTTCTCGTTTTCTACCACAATTTCCACAAGGTTCTTCTGGTTCAGGGAGGCAACGAAATCCAAAGCGGATTGTGGCAGAAGTACTATATCCACAGTATGCGCCACGCCGTTGGAAGCCAAGATATCCGTACCAGTAATATTTGCATCCACTTCGGAGGCGTCCCCGATTACAAAGGTTTCCCCTGAGGCTACTACATGAAGATTATTGTCCTCAAGAGCGGTAGGCACGGAACCGGGCTGTAAATCCGCGGCAAGTACACTTCCTGGAACTACATGGTACAATAAAATATCGGTCAAAAGGGCGATTTCCGCCTCTTCATCAAAGTCGTCAAGGCTGGTGTAATCATCACCGAGTACTTCCAAGAGAGCTACAAAAGCATCATCCGTGGGCGCAAAAACGGTAAAAGGGCCTTCTCCGGAAAGCGTATCCACCAAATCGGCTTTGATAACCGCCGCTTCCAAAAGGGAAAGCGCTTAGGTTTTTACCACAAGGTCTACCAAATTATCGGCTCCTTCACCGTCATCATTTAGGGCATCTATTACGGATTGGGGTAATAGTACTTTGTCGATAACATGGACAACACCGTTAGTAGCCTCTACGTTGGCAATGATGACTTCTGCATCTACATCCGTATCATCCTTTATAAATACGCCATTATCGAGCCTTACCTCAAGACTACTCCCTTCAAGGGCAGTTGGGAGTGCCTGCTCGTCTTCAAGGTCTGAGGAAAGGGCGGCCGTACCAACAATAACGTGATATTTAAGAATGTCCGCCAACAATTCCTTTTCGGTTTCATCATCAAAATCGTCTAAGCTTTCAAAATCGTCCAATGCCTCAAACAAGCTGTTAAAGGCCTCATTAGTAGGGGCAAATACGGTAAAAGAACCTTCGGAACCCAAGGTGCCAATTAAATCGGAACCTTCGTTTTCGTCGGCTTTTGCCAAGGCTGCCACCAAACTTGTAAGGGCATCTGTGTCCTTTGCAGTCTCCACAATGTTTAAATCCGGTTCTTTCGCTGAAGTCCCATCGTCGTTGTCATCGCAGGAGAAGGCAAAGAGTAATGCCAACACCGCGAACATAGTGCTTCGTAATCCAATCATTTTCTTCATAATAGTGTTTTTAGGATATTATTTGTTATGAAAATTTGTGGGGTTGAACAAAAACAGAAAAAAAAATTGGTGATTCCCGTTCAAGAAAACCTTTAAAAGCGCGCCTAAATTTTCTGGACGAATAAGTGTTTAATTATTTTTTGTTTATGTTGAACACAACTAAGATTGAGTTTTTGGCAATGGTTGCTTTTGTTTATTGTTTTTTATTAAAAATTTAACAGAATAAATGCAATACTGTGCAATGTTCAAGGATTGTGGTACCGTTAAGAAGTTGATTTTAAAACATAAAAAAGGCCGCGTTAGCGGCCTTTAAAAAGTCTAAAGAGGCTTTTTCTAGTTTGTAGTATCCGGAATCATCACCTTGCTAATGGCGTGAATTACACCATTACCAGCTTGCACGTCAACGGCAATTATGCCTATGTCGGAAGCACCGGAACCATCCGTGATGGTGACATTTCCGTCCGAAATGGCAAAGGTGAGCGTATCCCCTTCCAGTGTGGACGGAGATTCAAGACCATTACTTAGATCACCGGACTGTATATTGGCACCTCCAATAACATGGTGCAAAAGTACCTGGGTAAGAACTTCTTCCCCTGGAATGGCGTCCAGCGCATCAAAGGCCGTATTGGTCGGGGCAAAAACGGTAAAGGGTGGGTCCAACATATCATCATTTCCGGTCATTGTACGCGCTAATACTTGGTCAAAAGGCGTGTCGGGCGTAAGGGTGGTCAAAGCGGTGACCAAAGTGGAAAAGTCGGGATCTGCAACGGCAAAGGTGGTTACTGTAGGGATATCGATTACCGCATCTACCGCATGGATAATACCATTGGTGGCCACAATATCCGCACCTCCCATTACCACACTACTTACGCCGTTGAAGCGAACACCATCATCCACATTTACATAGAGGCTAATGTTATCCCCATCGGCATTTTCTGCTTCGGTATTAATATCGTAGCCTGTGGACAGGCCGGTGGAAAGGGCCGCTGCTCCTGAGACTACATGATTGGAAAGCACATTGGCAATTTCATTATCCGTATCAAAACCATCAAATGCACTATTGATCGGGGCGAGAACGGTAAAATTGGTATCGGTACCCGAAAGCAAATCCGTAAAGGTTGTATTGTCGTCTTGGGTAAGCAGTCCCACTAATGTTGCAAGGTTGGGGTTTGCTACGGCGTGGTCTACAATGTTGGGCAAGCCTATTACCGCATCTACTACGTGCACCACACCATTGGTCGCTTTAACGTCCGCGCCTCCTGGTATGACATTACTTACGTCATTGAAACGGACCCCTTCGGCCGTGTTGTAGAAAATACTTAAGAAGCTCCCTTCTACCGGGCCACTGGCGGACGTGCTTGCATATCCGCTACCGGCCATGATAAGGTCTGTGGAAGTTACCTCGCCGGGGATTACGTGATTCAAAAGTACCTGGGCTAGAAGATCTGTTGAAATGTCTCCCAGTTCCTGATCCCCTAGAAAAGTAGCAAACGCATCGTTCGTAGGGGCCAGTACGGTAAACGGTCCTTCGCCCTGCAGTACAGTGGGCAGATCCCCGTCCGCGGCCATTAAGGCGGCCACCAAACTTGTTAGGTTTTCATTCCCTATGGCCGTTGCCGTAATGGAGAACAGCAAAGTTCCTTCCAAGGCGTCTATGGCGGCCTGTGGGATAAGTACCTTGTCTATAATATGGACTATGCCATTACTGGCCATTACATTGGCCGTGCTTACGGAAGCGGATTCTCCCGCCTCGTCGATAAAGGACACTCCCCCGTCCGTGGAAACCGTTAAGGTTCCTCCCTGTACGGTGGTGAGGGTTTGGTCGTTGGAAAGGTCTCCAGAGGCTGCTGCCGTTCCCGATACCACGTGATAAGATAAAATAGCCGCCAAAAGATCTTGCTCGGCCTCCGTGTCAAAATCATCTAGGGAAGTATAGCCATCCAGTCGATCGAAAAGTTCGGTGAAGGCATCATCCGTTGGGGCCAGGACTGTAAAGGTTCCGTCTTCATTGCCCAAGGTGCCCAGTAAATCGTTGTTGGCACTTTCATCGGCTTTCATTAAAGCGGCCACTAAACTGTTCAGGACATCACTTCCCTGGGCCGTTTCCACAATATTGAGGTCATCTGTCGGGGTGGGCTCTGGGGTTGGGGCATTATCATCATCCGAACAAGAGGCGACCAGGACAAGGGTCA
>JBCCZF010000075.1:0-8693 GCA_039188035.1 Bacteroidota bacterium
GGGAACCCTTTGGATTTGTCAAAGCTGCGTTCTTCCTTAAATTGCCCACTTAGGGCCTGGAAAATGGTATCCACACCTTGGTCTAGTCCGGCGTAGTAATTGTCCTGTTTAAATTGGGGGAGTATGACCTGTTCAATAATTTTGCGGGACATGGCATCGGTAAGGGTGCCTTCCACCCCATACCCGGTACTTATGGCAATGCGTCTATCGTCCTTGGCCAATAGAATAAGGACGCCATTGTCCTTATCCGATTGCCCAATACCCCATTTTTCGCCCCATTGCGCTCCCAGATAATTGATATTCTCGCCCCGTGTGGAAGATATTATGGCGACTACAATTTGCGTAGAGGTACTGTCGGAATATCGAATTAATTTTTGCTCCAGACTACGTCCCTGAGCCTCGGAAAGCAACTTTATGTTGTCGTAGAGGCTGGTCTCTTTATCGGGTTTCTCCGGAATAGGGAACTGGGCAAAGGAAGACCCAAAGTAAAAAAGGGCAAGACCCAGGAGGCTAACCTTTGGAAATTTCATCGCTCAGTTCGTTTACATCACCACGTTGGTAGGGGAAATGGGTTTTTAGCTCTTTTCCCGCTTGCCGAATACCATTGATAATACCTTGTTTGAAGTCTCCCTGTTTAAAGGCGGCTTGAATGGTATCCCGGGTACTGTGCCAAAACCCCTCAGGAACGACCTGGTGGATGCTTTGATCGCCATAAATGGCAAAATTTCTATCCTGTACCGCAATGTAGATCAATACCCCGTTGGCTTGCTTGGTATTGTCCATTTTTAGGCGATAAAAGATTTCCTTGGCCCGTTCCAAGTAGTTTTTGGTGGTATGTGCCTCTAAGTGCACACGGATTTCCCCGGAAGTATCCTTTTCAGCCTCCCTAATGGCGGCCACAATTTCCCGTTCCTCCTTAGCGGTTAAAAAATCCTCTACCCTAGGCATTGATCAGTTAAAATCAAAATCTACATCAGGGGCCTGCTCAGAACCAGGGTCGGCCTTGTATCGGGCCATTTCCTCAAAACCAAACCAACCTGCCAGTATTTTTCCAGGAAATTTGGTGGTATGGATATCATAGGCATTCACCTTTTCGTTAAAGCGGTCACGGGCTACATTAATTCTATTTTCCGTGCCCTCCAATTGGGATTGGAGTTCCAAAAAGTTTTGATTGGCCTTAAGATCGGGATAGCGCTCTACCACCACCATCAATTTGCCCAAAGCCCCGGCAAGCCCACTTTGCGCTTGCTGAAAAGCAGCCATTTTCGCGGGGGTCAAATTACCGGCATCTATTTGTGTAGAGGTAGCCTTGGCCCTGGCCTCAATGACATCCTTTAGTGTACCTCGTTCAAAATCCGCTGCACCTTGGACAGTTTTGACCAGATTACCGATCAAATCGTTACGGCGTTGGTACGCACTTTCTACATTGGACCAGGCGGTTTTGGCATCGGCCTCCAATTCTACCGCAGTATTGTTGAAACCAACAGCCCATTGGTAGAGGGCCAAAGCCAGGATTCCGATGACTACTAAGGCGATTATTCCTTTTTTCATATGGGTTCTATTAGGATTATAATGCGTCCTTTATTTTGATAAGCTCCGCCTTTACCCGCTCCAACTTTTCGATAATCTCAAAATTGGACAGGGCTTTTTTTCGGTTTTCCTTCAGGTGCAATTTGGCACCTTCCAAGGTAAACCCCCGCTCCTTGACCAAATGGTAGATGAGCTTAAGATTGTCTATATCCTCCGGAGTGAATTTCCGATTGCCCTTGGCATTCTTCTTGGGCTTTAACACATCGAACTCCTTTTCCCAAAAACGAATCAAGGAAGTATTCACGCCAAAAGCATTGGCTACTTCGCCAATGGCGTAGTATCTTTTCTGGGGGAGTTCTACATGCATTAATCCAAAGATTGATTTTCCTGAGTGGCGTATTTCAACATGTTTTCAAACTCTTCTGGTGTTAAACTTCCATAATAGAAGTTAATGGGGTTAATGCGCTTTCCGTCCTTCCAAACTTCATAATGCAAATGGGGGGCCTCTGAGCGCCCTGTGTTGCCCACAAAACCGATCAGATCACCGCGCTTGATCTTTTGCCCCCTTCTCACGTTGTATTTGCTCAAGTGGGCGTAAAGGGTCATATATCCATATCCATGATCTATACGGATGTGTTTACCATATCCCGAGGAGTTGTTGTCCGCCCGCGTCACCTTGCCATCCCCGGAAGCATAGATCGGGGTGCCTTTTGGGGCGGTAAAATCCATGCCACGATGCATTTTTCGCGCCTTGGTAAAGGGATCGGAACGCCAGCCAAAACCTGAAGCCATCCGGGTCAAATCCTCATTGTTTACAGGCTGTACGGCAGGTATTGCGGCCAAGAGCTTCTCCTTTTCCTGGGCCAATTTGGTAATCTCGTCCAAGGACTTGGACTGTATGGCCATTTGCTTTTTAATAATATCCATCCGTTTGGTAGTGGCAATGACCATTTCCGAATTGTTGAACCCTTCCAAGGCCTTGTACCGATTGATCCCGCCAAAACCGGCACGGCGTTGCTCCTCGGGTATCGGGTTGGCCTCAAAATACAAGCGATAGATGTTGTTGTCCCGATCTTCAATATTGGCCAAGACCTCCTCGATTTGCTCCATCTTCCGGTTCAAGAGCTCAAACTGTAGTTCGTAATTTTTTACTTCCCGCTGCAGCGACAACTCTCGGGGCGTATTGATAAGGCTGGTGTTCAATAATAAAATCAAACAAAGTAATCCAAAGAGAATGGAACCAACAAAAAATAAAGCGATGTTCCGATAACGCTTGGACTTTTTGGGCTCTATCTTCCGGTAGGACAAAGTATCCGGATCGTAATAATACCTTACCTTAGACATAAAGGGATTTTATCCTATTTTTGGGCCACGTTTTTAACAGAACAAACAAATATAAAAATTGTTTTTCACAAACTGTTAAAATTTGCAAAACCTTAGCAACTAATATGACTTCCAAGGATATAAGAACCCAATTTCTGAATTTTTTTCAGGAAAAAAAACACAAGATCTTGCCTTCCGCGCCAATGGTCATCAAGGATGATCCCTCGCTGATGTTCACCAATGCGGGGATGAACCAGTTCAAGGAGTTTTTTCTGGGAAATTCTGTATCCAAATACCCTCGGGTAACGGATACTCAAAAATGCCTTCGCGTAAGTGGCAAGCATAACGATCTGGAGGAAGTGGGCAAGGATACCTACCATCATACTATGTTCGAAATGCTCGGAAACTGGAGTTTTGGCAATCCGGACAAGCCCGAGGCAGGATATTTTAAGAAAGAGGCGATTCATTGGGCCTGGGAATTTCTGACCGAAGTCTGTAAGATCGATACCGACAGCCTATACGTTTCCATTTTTGAAGGCAGTGATGATGCGGATGATTTGGAAAAAGATCAGGAAGCCTTCGATTTGTGGAAGGCCATTGTTCCGGACGATCGTATTATTCTGGGAAACAAAAAGGACAATTTTTGGGAGATGGGAGATCAGGGGCCTTGTGGACCTTGTTCCGAAATTCATGTGGATATCCGCCCTATTGAGGAAAAAGTAAAGGTTTCCGGTGCCTCTTTAGTCAATGCAGATCATCCGCAGGTGGTTGAGATTTGGAACCTGGTATTTATGCAATACAATCGTAAGGCAGATGGAACCCTAGAGGATTTACCGGCCAAACATGTGGATACCGGAATGGGCTTTGAACGCTTGTGCATGGTATTACAAGGGGTGCAATCCAACTATGATACGGATATTTTTACGCCATTAATTCGGGAAATTGAAACGATTACCGATTCGAAATATGGGAAAAAAGAGGAAACCGATATCGCGATCCGGGTCATTGCAGACCATATACGCGCTGTGGCCTTTTCCATAGCGGATGGCCAATTGCCGAGCAATACAGGTGCAGGTTATGTAATCCGGAGGATATTGAGACGGGCCATTCGCTATGGGTTTACCTTTCTGGGAGCAAAAAAACCTTTTATCTACCGGTTGGCCAAAGTGTTGGTGGAGGTTATGGGCCGCACCTTTACCGAACTCAAGGAACAGCGGCAACTTATAGAAAATGTAATCCGCGAAGAGGAAAGTTCCTTTTTACGGACCCTGGATCAGGGACTACTGCTATTGGACAATGTAATTACCAACAGTAAGAGCAAACAAATAGATGGGCAAGAAGCCTTTGAACTCTATGATACCTATGGTTTTCCCATAGACCTGACGGCCTTGATATTACAGGAGAAGGGATTTTCCTTGGATAAAAAGGGTTTTGGGGAGGCCATGAAGCAGCAGAAGGAGCGCTCTCGGACGGCTTCGCAGGTCGCCAAGGAAGATTGGACAGTTTTGTTAGATCAGGTGGGGTGTGATTTCGTGGGGTACGATAGTCTCGAGACTTCGGTGCGGCTGGTAAAGTATCGCAAGGTGGTTTCCAAAAAAGAAGGGGAGCACTATCAGTTGGTCTTTGATCGAACCCCCTTTTATCCCGAAGGTGGGGGCCAAGTGGGGGACAAGGGCTACCTGGAGGAACCCAATGGGGACGTAACCTACATCTTGGATACCAAAAAAGAAAATAATGAAATTGTTCACTTTACCAAGGGACTTCCTAAAAACAAGGATATTTCCCTTAAGGCCGCTGTGGACAAAAAGCAACGGCAACGTACCCAGGCCAACCATACCGCTACCCATTTACTACATCAGGCACTCCGTGAGGTTTTAGGAACGCACGTTTCCCAGAAAGGATCAGCTGTACATTCCAAATACCTCCGGTTCGATTTCTCGCATTTTGGCAAATTGTCGGTGGAAGAGCTTCGGGCCGTGGAGAATTTTGTAAATGCACGGATCGAGGGACAATTGCCCTTTGAAGAGCAGAGAAATGTGCCGGTACAGGAAGCCATGGATCAAGGGGCCATGGCCCTATTCGGGGAAAAGTATGGGGATACCGTGCGCACGGTCCGTTTTGGAAAGTCCATTGAATTATGCGGAGGAACACATGTAAAAAACACAGCGGATATCTGGCATTTTAAAATGGTCTCCGAAGGTGCCGTTGCAGCGGGAATTCGCCGCATAGAGGCCATTACCGGGGATGCCGTTAGGAACTTCTATTTTGACAATAATCGCGTGCTCTATGAGATCAAGGATTTGCTAAATAATGCCCAGGAGCCGGTAAAAGCCGTGGAAGCCTTAAAAAAGGAAAATGCCCAGCTTAAGAAGGAGGTAGAATTATTATTGAAAGATAAGGCCAAAAATATCAAAAGTGATCTGCAAAAGGAACTGCAGCCCGTAAATGGGGCGCGCTTTCTAGCCAAGAAACTGGATCTGGACGCGGCCGCCATCAAAAACCTCTGCTTTGAATTGGGCAGTAACCAAAACGATTTGTTCTTGCTTTTTGGCACTGAGCAAAAGGGCAAGGCATTGCTCAGTTGTTATATTTCCAAGGAGCTTGTGGCGGAAAAAGGGTTGAACGCAGGAACCATTGTACGCGATCTGGGCAAGCTTATCCAAGGGGGTGGTGGAGGCCAGCCTTTCTTTGCCACGGCCGGAGGCAAAAACCCTGAAGGGATACCGGAAGCCTTGAAGCAGGTAAAGTCCTATTTGGAATAACGAAGGAAACCTTTAGGGTCTATAACCCATCGCCTATGGAACTCATTACCCAAATTCCGATTGGAAAGACCCAAAATCCCATCAACTATAAAAGTAGGATACTGATTATGGGCTCCTGTTTCTCGGAACATATGGGATGTAAATTGGCGTACTATAAATTTCAAGTGCTGCAAAATCCCTTTGGCATCTTGTTTCATCCCAGGGCCATTGAAAATATGACCCTAAGGGCGGCAACCCAAAATCGGTACACCGAAGATGCCGTTTTTGAGCACAATGGCCTTTGGCATTGCTTTGACGTGCATTCCAGTATGAGCGATTCCTCAAGGCAAGGATTACTCCAAAAATTGAACGATCAACTAGAGGTAACCCGGGAAACCTTGACCCAGGCAACGCACCTTATTTTTACCTTGGGAACGGCCTGGGGCTATCGGCACATCCAAAAGAACATCCCTGTGGCCAACTGTTATAAACTTCCCCAGAAAAACTTTTCCAAACACCTTTATTCCATACCTGCTATTGGCGCAAGCTTAAGAACTACTGTGGAAACGATTCGGAGCATAAATTCCGATGCGGAGCTACTCTTTACCATCTCGCCCGTACGACACCTTAAGGATGGCTTTGTGGAAAACCAAAGAAGTAAGGCGCACCTTATTGCAGCAGTTCATGACATCGTCAAGAACGATAAGGGATACAAAGGGATTTCCTATTTCCCCAGTTATGAACTCATGATGGACGAACTGCGGGACTACCGTTTTTATGCAGAGGATATGGTACATCCCACTAAAACGGCAATCGACTATATCTGGGAAAGGTTCCGGGAAACATGGATTTCGGAAGAGGCCTATTCTGTAATGCGGCAAGTGGATGTTGTGCAAAAAGGGTTGGCACATCGCCCCTTTCGTCGAGCATCCAAGCAATACTTGGATTTTCGCGCGGCATTGGAAGAAAAAATGGCCGTTCTTCAAAATAAGTATCCGTTCATGGAGTTTGAATAATGTCGGGGCCTTTCGATGAGGTTCCAAATATAGTAGTATGCGAAAAGTGCTCGTCGGTGTTGTGATTACCCTTGCGGTGGTGCTGGTTGTCCGATCTTGTTGGGAGGACAAGGCTTCCCAGACCATTCTGGAGGAAAACACAATGCTTATTGAACAGCAGATCCAACAGGTTTCCAAATTGGTGGTGACCGAAGGGCATTTTGCAGAGGTCTATACCTATAAGGACTCCCAGGAACTGTTCGGGCCGCTATTTACGGCCCAGAAAAAAGCTTTGGTGGTGGTCAATGCCCAAGTGACCATTGCCTATGACCTTTCCCAGGTAGATTATGAAATCCACGCCGATTCCAAAACCCTGCGTATCCGGTATATCCCGGAACCTGAGATTACGATTCATCCGGATTTTGAATACTACGATGTCAGTTCGGACTACCTGAACCCATTTACTGCTTCGGATTATAATCTGATAAAGAAGAATGTAAATGCTTCCCTGCTCAAAAAAGTTGAGGCTTCTTCCTTAAAAGGAAATGCCCGGAACCGCCTGTTAAGCGAACTGCACAAACTCTTTATTGTAACCCAGGCCATGGAGTGGAGGTTGGCGTATAAAGGCGAACCACTTCAACGTATGGATCAATTTATTATCAAGGACTGACTAACGGCTTATTTTATAAACTTCTCTGCCCATTTGATGTATTGTTCCCAATCATAATCGGTTACATCATGTTTTCCGGTTCGGATATGATAGGCCAAGGTGTTTTGAAGAGGCGTATTGGCCATGGGCATCGTGTTTTGGGTTATCCCTTGTTTTCCGAATAGGCCATATACGGGTGAGGCGTGGTATACGGATAAAAATTCACCCTTGGGATCCGCCCATCGATCCTCTTGGGCACTGGCCACATATAATGGTCTTGGGGCAATAAGGGCCAAGAGTTGATGCTGGTCTACGGGAAGTGCTTCCTCATTTTCATTAAATTGTTTGAAGTTAGCACAAAACCAATGGGGAAAACTGTTATTTATACGCCCCACGGTCTCCCCGAATTGTCTTTTGGAAAGGGCAGCACCCCCACAACCCGAGTTATTGCTGATGACCCCGGCAAAACGCGGGTCGGTCGCTCCCGCCCAAAGGGCCGTTTTTCCTAATCTGGAGTGCCCGAATACCACCACTTTTGACCCATCTACCCCGCGGTCGGTCTCCAGATAATCCATGGCCCTGCCCAACCCGAAGGCCCAGGCGGCCAAACTACCCCATTGATTGTCCTGGGGCATGTCCTGCCCTGAATCGTAGAAGAGGGCATGAAGCCCATCGGAAAGGTCATTTTTATCCGGATCTACCTCGTTATAATATAGGGTGCACAAGCCAAAACCGGCTTCGATGATTTGCTCCACCGGCCAGCGGTGGGCCCGTAATCCCCGGGACGCGTCCGTGGGTCGGTTTTGAATCACGCCCATGGCCTCATTGTTATTGCTCCAGCAACTGGGAACCAAAACAGCGGGGTCTTTTCCCACCGTGTGATTGCCATAGAAATTATACCCTAGAAAAAGGGGGCTGCGTTTCTGTTTTTTTGGCAAGTATAACAGTAGTGTAACTACCAATTCCTTCTTTTTTCGCTGTAATCGTATCGCTACCTGTTTGCGAATGGCTTTTCCGTCCAGCGCATTTCGGGACTTCTCCAAAACCGTAAAGGAAATGTTGTCCAAATCCCCAGGGACGGCACCATATACCTGTTGGGTGAAAAACCGAAGTAGTTCCGGTCTCCGTTGTTTCATCCAGGTTTCCGACTCCTGTATTTTCTTACCATCAAAAGTGATTAGCGGATCGGGAACCTGAAATTGGGGAACCCTGGATTCCTCATAGTTGGGTTCAAATTGGGCGGAAACCAGAAGGGACATAAGAAGGAATATAAAATTAAGGAGGTGTGATTTCATATTAGACTACCAAACTTTTATCCACCTGTTGAATACCGTCATCGATTAAATGTCCCAATTTGGGATTGTCCCTTTTGACTTGTTCCAAATGCTGTAGAATCTCATCGGCGAAATCCTGGTCGCTGTTGGCCTTGGCCAATTCGTACAATTCCACGGACAA
>JBCCZF010000076.1:0-8611 GCA_039188035.1 Bacteroidota bacterium
AACGGCACTTCGTAATAGTCAACATGCTTTGCTCCAATTGTAATCCAATAAAGTAGAGCAACAGCCCCTGCTTGATCATGATGCTTTCCTCAATGAGTCCCATAAAGGCGATCAAACGTGTAATAAGTTGGTTCAGGACTTTGAGTATGCGGGTTATGCCGGGGTTTTCCTCCTCCTGAAACGACTTCCATATTCTTTGGATATCCTCAAAAACCCGCCACATATCCGTAGACCATAGGTTGCGGATGGCGTAGTAGGCATTTCCGAACATGGTAATGGTGTGGGCCAAGCTCCCTACCCTTTGGGTATCCTTGATTACCGAAAGCATTTCCGCAACGGGGTTTTCCATGGGGTAGGGTCCTTTTTTGGTCTTTTCCACAAAGCCCGGATAGGTACCCGTTAAATGGGTAACCGTTTTTAAAAGGGTTCGGATCTTAAGGGAATCAGGTGCTTTGTCCGGATTGCTAACGGTACTTAATTGACGCATGACCATTCGCAGGAAGCGTGCAGTGATCAGCACCCGCCCCACATACCGTCCGGCCCAGAATAAATTTTCGGCGGTAAGGCTTGGAAGGTCTTGTAAGCTGGAAATGGACACTGGCGACCTGTGCTGCCAAGGCCGAATCTTATCCTCTTCCACAGGGCCGTCTTCCAAGACCCAAAAATCCTTACTGGTCCCTCCCCGCTGGTTGGATACCTGGATGGCCTCGCGTGCCGGGGCCACGCGCACCAATCCGCCTGGCATTACGCGATACCCCTCTCCAGAAGCGATACAGAAAGCACGTGTGACCAAGTTCCGGGGTTCCAATTGCCCGCCCACAAGGTTGGGGGCGGTGGAAAAACTAATGCGCTCCTGTGCTACAAAGCGGTAGGGCCTTTTTTCTATTTCCCGCTTTAAATCGTTTAATTCGGAAGTGCCCATAAATTCGCCAAAATGAATGCTTTCCCTATTGGTGCGGTCTATTCGCTTGATCACCAGTTTGGACAGGTTCTCCAAGACATAGTTCTTCTCCTTTTGCTGCCCACACCACCAAGAGGCAATTTGGGGCAATAACAGTTCCTCTCCCAAAAGATAACGGGCTATGCTGGGCATAAAGGGAATGAGTCCCGGATTTTCCATTACCCCGCTACCGACTGGATTTACGATAGCAACGTTTTTTCGCCGCACTACATCCAATACACCCGCCATCCCCAAATGGGAATCCTCACGCAGCTCCAGGGGATCCGTAAAGGCATCATCTACCCGGCGTAGGACCACATCTACCTGTTTTAGGCCTTTAAGGGATTTCATCCAAAGAAAACCATCGCGCACTACAAGGTCATTGCCCTGTACCAACGGATAGCCCAAAAACGACGCCAGATACGCATGCTCAAAATAGGTTTCATTATGGGAACCCGGGCTAAGGATCACAATATGGGGATTCTCTTTTTTGACAGGGGAGGCCTTGATCAACATGTGATGCAGCTCCTGATAAAAGCCCGATAAACGGGTAACATGCATCTTCCCATAAATCTCTGAAAGGGCCCTACTTGTGGTGGATCTGTTTTCCAGGGCATATCCCATTCCCGAGGGGGCTTCCGTACGATCATTCACTACCCATAGCCTACCGTCCGTACCACGGGCCAGATCGGCGGCATAGAGGGAAAGGTGTTTTTCCGTGACCTGCTCTATTCCTGCACATTGCCTTAAAAATCCACGATGGCCATAAATGACTTCATGGGGTACCACTCCGTTTTTTATCAGGATCCGTTCCCCATAAATATCCTTTAAGACCAAGTTTAGAAGCTCCGCGCGTTGTGTTAACCCCTCCTCTACCCTCTTCCACTCGTTTCGAAGCAATAAAAAGGGCACAATATTAAGGTTCCAGGGGCGGTGCATCCCCTTGGGATCATTGTAAACGTTATAGGTTACCCCGTTCTCCGCGAGCAGCCAATCAATATCCTTCTTTCGGGACATAAGTCCATCACGACCCATATGTTCAAAATGGGCAAAGAGTTTTTTCCAATACGGCTTTAACCCGCCCTCCGAGGTATACAATTCGTCATTGCTCTCATAGGAACTGTAGTGGGCCAACCAATTGGTCTTTGTAATGGGCATATTTTTTTACTTACTTTTTGCGCAAATCCGTAACGTGCGGAAATTCCGGATTCACGGGGATTTCCTTATATACAAAGGTATTTGAAGCTTCCCTTGGTTCCACGGTCCTGCTGGAAAAATTTGATGAAGCAACGGTTTCCGTCGGTGAGATCTCCCCTTGCATATGCCCAAATTCCCAAAACCGGTTTATCCGTCTGGATTCGGCTTCGTAGCTGTTTACCGGATAGGTCTCATAGGAGCGTCCACCGGGGTGGGAGACAAAATAGGTACAACCGCCAATAGATCTTTTATTCCACAGGTCCACAATATCGAACACCAAAGGGGTATCTACACCAAGGGTAGGGTGCAGCGCGGACCACGGTTCCCATGCCTTATAGCGTACTCCGCCTACATACTCTCCTTTTACCCCGGTAGGACTTAGCACCACTTTTACACCGTTACAGGTTATACTATAACGTTCATCGGTAAAGTTTCTTACTTTTATCTGTACACGCTCCAGCGAAGAATCCACGTAACGTGCGGTTCCCCTACCGGACATTTCCTCGCCAAGGACGTGCCAGGGTTCAATGGCCATACGGAGTTCCAGATGCATGGAATTGATATTTACCATTCCATAAAGAGGGAAGCGGAATTCAAAGAAGGGATCGAACCAATCCAGCGTAAAGGGATAGCCGGCCTTATTGAGCTGGGAAACTACATCGGCGATGTCCTCCTTTACATAGTGCTCCAAAAGAAATTTGTCATGGAGCTCCGTGCCCCAACGCACTAAATCATGTGTATAGGGCTCTTTCCAGAACCAGGACACCAAGGTGCGTACCAGCAACATTTGCATCAAACTCATTTGGGCATGGGGCGGCATATCGAACGCACGCAGTTCCAGAATGCCCAATCGTCCGGAAGAGGAATCCGGGGAATATAACTTATCGATACAGAATTCGGCCCGATGTGTATTTCCCGTAACATCGGTTAAAAGATGGCGGAACAAACGATCCGTTAACCAAAAGGGCACTTCTTTGTCCTTCGGAATCTGGGAAAAGGCGATTTCCAGCTCATATAGATTCTCAATGCGGGTCTCGTCCACACGGGGTGCCTGACTGGTGGGGCCTATAAAAGCTCCCGAAAACAGATAGGAAAGCCCGGGGTGGTGTTGCCAAAAGGTCAATAGACTCCGAAGTAATTGTGGATTACGTAACAGCGGACTGTCTGCGGGACTTGTCCCCCCCAGGGTAACATGGTTGCCTCCACCGGTCCCGGTGTGTCTGCCGTCCAACATAAACTTTTCGGTACCTAATCTCGATTTTTTGGCCTCTTTGTAAAGTGTTAGGGTATTGCCCGCAAGTTCCTGCCAATTCGTAGCCGGATGCACGTTGACTTCAATGACCCCGGGATCTGGGGTAACCTTAAGTACCTGCAACCTGTTGTCTTTTGGGGGCTCATACCCCTCTAGAATAATGGGAACCTCAAGGGCTTTTGCCGTGGCCTCAATACTGGCGACCAAATCCAAAAAGGCAGGTGCACTGTCCAAAGGGGGTAGAAAAAGAAACAATTTTTCCTCGCGGACCTCCGCGCAGAGGGCAGTACGCACATAGGAAGGGCGTGCCAACTTTCTTGGCTTTTTGGTATCCAACCGTTCTTTGAGCGCTTCCCTGTAAGGGGGCAGGGCCGGTTTGGGTTCAAACAGCTCCGGTTCCGCTGTGGGTTCCGATGGTATCCCGGGATCCGCCGGCAAGGATTCCAAAGGTAGGCGCAGCCCTATGGGCGAATTTCCAGGGGCAAGTATCAGGTGGCCTCCGCGGAATACCCATGGATTGGTAATCCAAAGTGATTTTTTTTCCTTTAGGGGAAGTACATGACCAACTACTTTGCCAAGGCTCTGATCTAGCACTTCCCCCAGTTTTCTGCGCAAGGCGGTATCCTTTTTCCCGTATTTTTTTGGGTCAATGTCCACGGGCAATTTCCGTTCCTCCCATAAAAAGTAAAAAGCATCCTCGTAGGCGGGCATAATGCCGGTATCCGAACACTTTAAATACAAGCACAGGGTTTCCAAAAAGGTCTTGGTAATGTCCTTGGGGAGGGCATAGGTTTTCGTAAATGAGGCCAATAAATCGGGATTTTGCCAAATGGGCTGGCCGTCCTTGCGCCAGTGGATCCCGATCTGCCATCGGGGCAAGGATTCCCCAGGATACCACTTGCCCTGGGCATGGTGCAACAGTCCGCCCGGGGCAAAAGCGTTCAAGAGCCTGTTGGACAGTCCGCTGGCCAATTCCCTCTTGTGCTGGCCATCGGCCTTGGTATTCCACTCAGCGGATTCCATGTCGTCTATGGAAACAAAAGTGGGCTCGCCACCCATGGTTAAGCGCACATCGTTTTTTTGGAGTTCCTCCTCTACCCGAAAACCCAATTGGTAAATGGCATTCCATTGCGACTCGGTATAGGGTTTGGTTACGCGGGGGGATTCAAATATCCTGGTAACCGAATTATCAAATTCAAACTGGGTTTCGCAGGGATCGGTATATCCGGAAACTGGGGCTGCACTTTCAAAAGAAGGGGTGCAGGCCAAAGGAATATGCCCCTCCCCTGCCAAAAGTCCCGAGGTGGCATCCAGGCCTACCCAACCCGCCCCGGGAAGATATACTTCCGCCCAGGCATGGAGATCCGTGAAATCCGTTTTGGGCCCGGAAGGGCCGTCCAACGACTTTTCGTCGGCAGTCAATTGTACCAGGTATCCGGACACAAAACGGGCCGCCAGTCCCAAATGCCGAAGTATCTGTACCAGAAGCCAGGCGTAATCCCTACAGGAACCCAATCGTTTTTCCAAGGTCCGTTCGCAGCTTTGTACACCAGGTTCCATACGAATGGTATAAGTAAGATGATCGTACAATTGCCTGTTCAAGCCGGTAAGAAAGTCAATGGTTCTCTGGGGCCCCAGATCCAATTGAGCCAGCCAGTCCTTTAGAAGTGGGCCTTCTTCATTAATTTCTAAATAGGGAGATAATTCCTTCTTTGAAGCCTCGGAGTAGGTAAATGGAAAATCGGCAGCCGATTCCTCCATGAAAAAATCGAAAGGATTAATGGTCTTCATATTGGCAATGATTTCCACTTCAATGGAAAGCATATCGGTCTTTTCCGGAAAAACGATTCGAGCTAGGTAATTTCCAAAGGGATCTTGCTGCCAGTTGAAAAAATGCTCCTGGGGTGCTATTTTAATGGAGTAACCCTCTATGGGCGTTCTGCTATGGGGTGCCGGTCGAAGTCGAAAAATGTGGGGCGATAGTTTTACCCGACGGTCGTAACGGTATTTGGTCTTGTGCGATATGACAACTTTTAAGGCCATTGGTAAAGATTTCGATACGATGAAAGATACTAGCTTAATTGTAGAATACGACATTTTGTCCGCAGAATTCCCAAACTTTTTATCCTTTGGAAAATTAAGGGATACGTTTTTTGGGAATTGACAAATGGGAATACGGGTTTTTGTTCTGGTCCCAAAGTATTGCGGGATATACGATATCCCGTACTTTGGGTTATCAAAACCTATATCTTTGCAACATGATAAAGATTTACCACAATCCCAGATGTAAAAAATCCCGTGAAGGGCTTGAGGTATTGCAGCGTTCCGGGAAACCCTTTGAGGTAATCAAGTATTTAGAAAACGAACCTACCAAGGAAGAACTTAGGGAAGTTCTGGGATGCTTGGCCATATCCCCGGAGAACTTGGTACGCAAGAACGAGCCTATTTGGAAAGCCAAGTTTAGGGGCCGGTTACTGTCCGATGAGGAAATCCTGGAGGCCATGATCCAATACCCCAAGTTGATTGAACGCCCCATAGTGGTCAATGGGAATAAAGCGGTAATTGGAAGACCTTCGGAGTTGATCCAGGAACTATTGTAGGCAATGCCCAGAGGGCCGTTCTTGTTTTAACCCCTTCATCTTGGGTTACATGCAATAATTTATTAGATTGGCATGTATTTTGAAAGGATACCGTGGTGATTTATTTGCCAAATGATCTCCGAGACGGTCAAAACTAATTTTTTAGACATTATGAAATTCTTTACCCCATACCTATTGGGCGTATTGCCCATACTCTTGATGACTGCCGAATTGCAGGCCCAGTTTGGGAACCCATACGGATATAACGGTCGGCGGCGAAGTGCCATTCCACAAGCCCAGGAAGCCCCCAAGGAGCCGGAACCCATGACGGCCAAGCAGATTGTGGAGGCCCAAATGCCGGATATTACCAATACTTTGGAACTCAACGCATTTGAGACCGCCGTTTTAAGCTCTATACTTGAAAAATACCTGCAGAAACGTATCGAGATGCGAATTTTGGAATTGCCTCCGGATCAGGTGCGTGAGGGCCTGGAGAAAATCGCCAAGGAACAGGAACAGGAACTCAAGGACGGACTGCCCCCGGAGAAGTATGAAGCTTTTAAGGAACTGCAAAAAGACGGATTACAGAAGGCAAAAAAGAAACAGAAAAAAGAGAAAAAGAAGAAAAACAAAAAGTCAAAGGAATAAGCCGGATTTTTAACAAATTGCCCACATAAAAAAGAAGCCTCCCTAGGCTTCTTTTTTTATACTTTCCTACGGGCTTTTCGCGCCTCCCGCTTTTCCTTGAAGAACTCGATGAGATTTCCGGTAAGCCAATACGGTACGACGAATAGCAACAAAAAAATCATTAGCCAAAAACCAATGGTCAATATGGTCAAGAAGGCGAGGAACCCCAAATATTGGTCAAAATCAAACATAGTACTTGTCCGTTATAGAACAAAGATACTCCTAAAACCCTAAAAAGTGCAAATGGAATCAAAAATTATTGTGGCCTCGCTTCTGGAATTTTTGGGATGCCCGAACAAAAAAACAAGGGCTAAGCCGTACCTTTGCCCGTATATAAAACCACAAACATGAGCTATAGAATTGAAAAGGATACAATGGGCGAGGTTCAGGTACCTGCCGATAAATATTGGGGTGCCCAAACGGAGCGTTCCCGGAACAATTTTAAGATCGGCCCCCAGGCTTCCATGCCCTTGGACATTGTGTACGGTTTTGCCTATTTGAAAAAGGCCGCGGCCTATGCCAATAATGCGCTAGGGGTACTCCCCGAAAACAAAAGGGATTTGATAGCGCAGGTCTGTGATGAGATTTTGGATGGGAAACATGACGACCAGTTTCCCTTGGTCATTTGGCAAACGGGTTCCGGTACGCAAAGTAACATGAACGTTAACGAGGTGGTGGCCAATAGGGCCCATGAACTTGTGGGAAAGACCATTGGCGAAGGGGAAAAGACCATTTCCCCCAATGACGATGTGAACAAATCCCAATCCTCCAATGATACCTTTCCTACGGGGATGCATATTGCCGCCTATAAAAAAATAGTGGAAGTTACCCTTCCGGGCATTACCCAATTGAGGGATACCTTGGACAAAAAGGCCAAGGATTTTGCAGAGGTCGTCAAGATCGGAAGGACGCACCTTATGGATGCTACGCCTTTGACCTTAGGACAGGAATTTTCCGGTTACGTGTCTCAATTGGATCACGGCCTTAAGGCAGTGCGGAACACCTTGGACCACTTGGGCGAATTGGCCTTGGGCGGCACCGCGGTGGGTACCGGTCTTAATACACCCAAGGGATATGACGTGCTGGTGGCCCAATATATCGCAACGTTTACAGGCCTCCCTTTCCGTACGGCCGAAAACAAATTTGAGGCCTTGGCCGCCCATGATGCGGTAGTGGAAACCCACGGGGCCTTAAAGCAATTGGCCGTTTCCCTAAATAAGATTGCGAACGATATCCGTTTGATGGCTTCGGGACCAAGATCGGGCATCGGGGAGATTCTTATTCCGGCGAATGAACCGGGCAGTTCCATTATGCCCGGGAAAGTAAACCCTACCCAATGTGAGGCGTTGACCATGGTCTGTGCCCAGGTGATGGGTAATGACGTTGCCATTTCCGTGGGGGGCACCCAAGGCCACTATGAACTCAACGTTTTTAAACCGCTAATGGCCGCCAACCTATTGCAATCGGCCCAATTACTGGGCGATGCCTGTGTGAGTTTCGAGGTCAATTGCGCTTCTGGGATAGCACCCAACCATGCCACCATTAAAACCTTGTTGAACAACTCATTGATGTTGGTCACCGCCCTAAATACCAAGATTGGGTATTACAAAGCTGCGGAGATTGCCAATACGGCGCATAAAAATGGAACTACCCTTAGGGAAGAGGCCATAAAATTGGGCCATGTTACGGCCGCTGAGTACGATGCGTGGGTTAGACCGGAGGATATGGTAGGGAGTTTGCAATAGGTTCCTCGGACCGGAAATTATCAATCAAAAAAAGAGGGGCCGATCTTCATAAAAGACCGGCCCCTTCCTGCTAATGGATAGTGTTTGCTGTTGTATCTTATTATTTTAGGGTAAACTTGGAAGTGCCCAAAAGCTTTAGGCGATCGTCATAAACGTTCACCATATAATTTCCTTCTCTAAAATCCCCTGAAGGTTTGTTGATGTAATCGCA